>CAVEDT010000069.1:0-7351 GCA_963614475.1 Roseburia faecis | reverse complement strand
AGCTAATATCTAATTTTTTAACGAACTATTGCTATAAGAAAGAAATAAATAAAAAATATAATAATACAAGAGAGAGAGTATAGAGAGAAGTTTTTATTGCCTCGCAGACGCTCGGCCGCGCGCGCTCGCCAACGGGGAGATGATGTCGCTAATGAAGGCGGCTATCGCCGCTGAAAAAATAGACGCGGACATCGGTCTGCAAAGCATCGACTATCGTGAAGAAAAATGCCGGCATCCACATCCGCAAAAAAAATGCCGCCGTCATCCCGACCTTCGACACAATAAAGTCTATACGCCCGGTACAAATACTTTGGAAAAAAGGGGGGGGGCGGCGGCGCGAATCTGCCGACAACCATCGCGCCCGTCATCCACGAAAGTCCCACGAAATTTCCCGGGAAGTACTTAAAGGCCCTAAAGGCCTTAAGGTCCCTAAGGTCCTTAAAGTCCTCGAAGGCTCTAAAATAACACCCCCGAGGAGCAGTCCTCCGCCAAAAGCGGGCACGCCTTGTCGTTTGGCGTTCGCTGTGCGTCATTCGACATTCAAAAAGCCGTTTTTTTTGCTTAAAATAGTCTGTATAAGAAAAAAAATGGTTAATTTTGGGGTGTGCAAACGCACGTATGATTTACAAACCATAATCTCATTCGGGGCACGGGTTGAACCTGCCCCAAAAACCTGTAATTTTAATATATGGAAAAGTGTGACGATCCTATTGGCGCGGCTTCCCAAGGCCAAGACCAATCCCTACCGACCTCCGAAGGCATCAAAGAAACGACAGCGTCCGAGACCCAAGAGTCAGCCCCGGCTGCACCGTCTGTATATGCCGAACAAGGAGCTACAATAACCGAAACACAGGCTGCCGAAGGGCCGTCTGCCGACTTGGCTGCTGCCGAGCCGGAACACCCACGTCACACCTTGCCGGATACCGTCGAGGGCGTCATCGAAGCCCTGCAAGCACTTGCCGACGGACCTGCTGCCGAGATTTCGCGCGACGTAGTATCGCGTCTGCGTTTGCAGGCCTCCACGCTGCGCAACAAGCATATAGAGGAGCTTCGCTCCGCATGGGTCGCCGAAGGCAATGCCCCCGAAGACTTCACCGCCCCCGAAGACGATACAGAGAGCCGCATCTCCGCGCTTGTCGAAGCCGTACGCGTCAAGAAAAACGAGTACTTGGCTCAGCAAGAGGCTGTTCGCCTGGCCAATCTTGAGCGCAAAAACGATATAATCGACAAAATCAATGCCTTGGCCGACGATACGGACAATGTGGGCCGTAACTTCCCGACTTACCGCGAGTTGCAGGACGCCTTCAACGCCATAGGCGATGTGCCGCCGACCGAGGAGACCGCCGTATGGAAGCGCTTCCAGGAAGCCCGCGAAAGATACAGCGACAATCTGAAAATCAATAAGGAATTACGCGACTATGACTTCAAGAAAAACCTTGAGTCCAAGGAGTTGCTGATAAAAGAAGCCGAGGCGCTGGCCGACGAAACGGATATCATTGTCGCCTTTAAGCGTGTACAGGAACTCCATAACAAATGGCGCGAAATAGGCCCCGTGGCCAAGGAACTTCGCGAAGAAATTTGGGCCAAATTCAAAGACGCCTGCGCCGTAGTCAATAAACGCTATCAGGCATTCTTCGAGGAACGCAAAGCTCGCGAGGCCGAGAACGAGGCCGGCAAGACAGCCTTGTGCGAACGCATCGAAGCCCTCGATTTCGAGGCACTGAAGACCTTCCCCGCATGGGAGGATATGACCAAGCAGATACTTGAGGCTCAGGAAGAATGGAAGAAATTGGGATATGCCTCACGCAAGGCCAACAACGCCCTGTTCAACCGCTTCCGCGCCACTTGCGACAAATTCTTCGAGGCCAAGGCTGCATTCTTCCGCAAAATCAAGGAAGAAATGGCCGCTAACCTGGCACGCAAAACCGCTTTGGCCGAAGAAGCCGAGGCCCTGAGCACCAGCACCGATTGGCGCAAAACCACCGACCGCCTCGTCGAAATGCAGAAGGAATGGAAGACCATCGGCTCGGTGCCCAAGAAGCAGAGCGATACCGTCTGGACACGCTTCCAGAAAGCCTGCGACGCCTTCTTCGCAAACAAGAAAGCGACCTCCAAGGGTACGCGTCAGACCGAGTTGGCCAATCTGCAAGCCAAGCGCGACCTCATCAAACGACTGGACGAAATCACCGCCGAGACGCCCAAAGACGAAGCACGCAAGCTGATCGCCGACTTGCAGGAGCAATGGAAGAGCATCGGCCACGTGCCTTTCAAGGAGAAAGACGCGGTATACGATGCTTTCCGCAAGCGCATAGACGAAGTTCGTCAACAATTCGACCTGCGCCAGAGCCGCGAGCGTATGGAAAAATTTAATAGCAATCTGTCCGAGATGGCCGGCGATAAAGACCGCCTGGGTCGCGAACGCGAGCGTATGGCTCGGGCCTTGGATGCCCGCCGTCAGGAGCTGCGTACGTACGCCAATAACCTCGGATTCCTATCCTCCAAGAGCAAAAGCGGCGACTCGCTGGTGCGCGAAATGGAGGGCAAGATGCGTCGCCTCGAAGCCGAAATTGCGGACATCGAGCAGCGTATGCGTTTGGTAGACGATAAGCTTTCGTAATCGACATTATCGCTTCCGGGTGGTACATTTGCCGTGCCGCCCGGAAGCGTAAAATATAACTCTAAAGTCGGACTTGTAACCACGTCCGCTGCCACTGAGAATAAATCATATAAAATCAATGCGCAAAGCCAAAATCATCCAAATAAATTCGACAGCGGACTATTGATAAAACCTATAAGTATGACCGGTAAATCACTTATTGAGAAAAGAACCTACAAAAAATACGGCGCATGGATTCCGGCATTGTTCAATCTGACGGACATCCTGATGATCAATGTGCTGTATTGGCTGACTATAGCGATAGGCAGCCTCGACGATGAGGGTGTCTGCCGCGGCTGGATATTGTGCAATATCGCCTACCTGTTGCCGCTGACGGTGCAATTTATCAAGCATGACAATTGTCGCACTATTTTGCTGGACCACACCGTAGTCCGTGCTTTCCGCGCCGTCGGATTGCACTGCCTTGCTTTCCTGTCTTTGCTGCAACTCTTTGACTACAATCTCGGTATTGCTTCGTATTGCAAATTTTACGGCGTCCTGATCGTGGCGTGGCCGCTGGTGTGGACGCTGTCGCGTCTGTTGCTCAAACATCTGCGCAGCCAGGGACGCAACTTTGTGCGCGTAGTCATCATCGGTACCAATACTACGGCACACCGCTTGTATCACGAGATGAACAGCGATGCCGGATACGGCTTTTACGTCATGGGCTTTATAGATGACGACAAGCCCGAGGGCGAGCTGCCGGCGCCATATATCGGGTCGTTGGACGTGCTTGACTCGTACGTCAAGGAGCATGACGTCGATGAGATTTACTTCGCATGGTCGGGCGAAAAGGCCCAGGCTCTGTCCCGTGTGCTCAAAATCGCGGACGACAATGTAGTATCGTTCTACTACGTGCCGCAGATTTCGCGCTACGTCCGCCGACACTTCGAGAGCAAGAGCATCGGAGCCATGAACGTGCTGAGCCTTTTACGCAATCCCTTGAGCAATCCGCTCAACCGCGGTATCAAACGCTTGTTTGACATCGTGTTTTCGTCGATATTCTTGGTATTTTTCCCCATCATTCTGATCCCGGTGGCCATAGCCATCAAGCTATCCTCCCCGGGACCGGTATTCTTCAAACAGAAGCGCACCGGATACCGCGGACGCACGTTCAACTGCCTGAAATTCCGTACTATGCGCGTTAATGCGGCGGCGGATACGGCCCAGGCCACCAAGGATGATCCGCGCAAGACCAAAGTCGGCGATTTTCTGCGCAAGACGTCGCTGGACGAGTTGCCTCAGTTTATTAACGTATTCCTCGGCGATATGTCCGTCGTAGGACCGCGTCCGCACATGCTCAAGCAGACCGAAAGCTATACCCAGTTGATAGACAAATACATGGTGCGCCACGTTGTCAAGCCCGGCATTACCGGATGGGCGCAGGTCAATGGCTATCGCGGCCTTACGGACGAGGTCTGGAAGATGGAAAAACGCGTCGAGTACGATGTATGGTACATCGAGCATTGGCATTTTTTCCTGGATATGAAGATTATTGCTCGCACGGTGATTAATGCCATACATGGCGAGTCCAACGCCTTCTGATTGGCCTCAGACGTTTATCTTAGACAGTGTCGTTGCGACGCCGTGATCCGTAATCGGTCATCGTTTTTTTGCTGCGAATCAAAAAATGTTTCAACCGATTTTGCTTATCGTATAGATCATTAACTATCTCAAATAATGTCAGCAATATCCCTGTTTGCCGTACTGGCCGTGGTCACGGATACGTTGTGTCCGCAGGTCTTGGCGCCTGTCGAGGCCGCGGACGTGCATGTTCGCTGTCGTGCGCCGTGGAGCCTTGAATGGCGCGATGCCGTGTCGGGCGATGCGCGCCGCTTTGCCATAGATGTCAGGCACGACAATATCTACGGCGATAAGGCTTCGGTCGAATATATCGCCGGGACGGATAGCGTATTGGTCCACCGGGATATAGACGCCAAGGACGCTTCCGGTCCGGTGTCGTTGCGTATCGCTAAAGACCGTTACGGCACGCATATATTTGCCGTTAACGGCGAAGAACTTGATGCGGCCGATATGGACATAGATTTTGCCGTGGGCAGTCCGATAGTTGTGCGACACGACAGCGGAGTGCGTCCTGCGATTGCACGCGCCCCGATTGTATATCGCTTCAAACCGTGCAGATACGAGATGAGCCGTGACCGTTTGACCGCATATCTGGCCGAGAGTTCCGATATGACCGAGGGCCTATGGGAATTTATGGACAGCGATATCGGAGTCGAGGGAACGATGGTGACGGCTCCGCTGCGCATAGCGACGCTGCGTGACGGCGATGGATATGTCATAGTCTATTTGAGCGGATACGATACACCCGGCGTATGGCAAGCTATGGACATCAAGGGACGGCTGATGCCTACGCCGTTTATTCGCGATTACGACTTGCAATGGTACTGTGCTGACGGTGAGATGCTTGATAGTCAAGTGCACGCGACCCTCGATGAGGGTGGCTCGATACTGACGCTAAACCTCGGCACGCAGCCGATGACGGTCCGATTCCGCCGCTTTCGGTAGAAATTGCGTAGCGTCCTGACGTCGCTCTTTAGTGCAAACTTTCGCCGCTATACGCCGAGGTATCCCTTAGCGCTAAGAATGTGATACATAAGGTCGTGGAACAACACGTGCTCGTTTTGACGCGACCCGGCGCCCTTGCTTTGCGCGTCAAACTGTCGCAACGCGCGTATCACCTCGATGACCTGCGAGGCATTGTAATTGCGGCGTCCTACGGCGAAGCGCTTCAGTGGATACGGACTTTTCAAGCCCAGCGCTTGCATCTGCGCCCGGTCGCCTTTGTCCGGGGTGTACCATGATACCAATAAATCCGAGAAAAATCCGAATATGGCCGCCGAGACCAGTACCAAAGGCGTCGATTTGGGGTTGCTGCGAAAATAATCCGCAATACGGAACACGCGCAGGGCGTCCTTTTGCGCCAGAGCATCCACCAATTCGTAGGCATTGTATTCCTTTGAATATCCGATATTTCGCTCGATGGATTGCGGCGTCACCGTTGCACCCGGTCCCAGGATTGTCGTCAGCTTCGAGATCTCGTTGTACAGACGGCTGAGGTCATTGCCGACGTATTCCTTGAGCATTTCCAGTGCCTTTGGGTCGACGTTTAAGCCTTGGTCTTTGATGAACGTGGCGATATGCGTGCCTATCTGATAATCAGGAATTTTCTTGGACTCGAAAACCACGGCGCCCGATGATTTGATAGCGGCCATCAGTTGCTTGCCCTTGGCTGTGGCGCCGCGCGAGCATATCACCAGGATGGTGGACGGCGACGGTTCGGACACGTATCGGGCCAACTTGTCAAGCACGTCGGCGCGTACGCTCTGAGCCTCCTTGAGTATCACCACAATGCGGTCCGACATCATCGGATATCGACGGCAGATGTCCACAACTTCGGCCATATCGATCTGCGGCGCGTACAGGACGTACTGGTTGAAGATTTTTTCGTCCTTGCTGAGTATATTCTCAAAGTCCTTGGTAAGCACGTCTATAAAGTAGCCTTCCTCGCCATGAAGCAGGTACACAGGAGCATACTCGCCCTTTTTGAGCGAGGCACGCAGCGAGGCAAAAGTCGTAGATGCGGAAGCCATAATGTCTGTCTCGAAATTATTTTGTAAATTTACGCATTATTCCGTTTTCGGACAAATATTTCATTCGATGTCACCACGCCCCACATTTAATTTGCGCGAATTTGTACCGCTCAATTTGCCTACTTACGACATAAAACTGCGTCGCCGCAGCGCGGACGGCGCCATCGAGGTATACGACGAATTGCGTCGCATGTGGGTGATGCTGACGCCCGAAGAATGGGTGCGTCAGCACTTTACGCATTACCTTATCACGCATTTGGGCTATCCCGCCCTGCGCATGGCCAATGAGGTGGGCCTGCGCTTCAACGGAACGCAACGGCGCTGTGATACTGTGATTTACGACGAAAGCCTCACGCCGGTGGCTATCGTGGAGTACAAAGCGCCTTCGGTGACGGTTTCGCAGAATACTTTTGACCAAATCGTGCGGTACAATCTGGTGCTGAAAACGCCTTATCTATTCGTTTCCAACGGCTTACGGCATTACTGCGTGCGTGTCGATACGGACAGCGGCGAATACCGATTTTTGGCCGATCTGCCGCGATACGACGACATTTCGGAATTCGAATAGTCTGTAACTCAAGCGCTTAACGCCTGGAGTGATTGTCACCCGGCATTATGTGATTTTCCTCAAAAACAGCTTGTATTGTAATTGCTTAGTTCTCGGCGTTGAGCAGTTGCACCAGCATCAGCATTGCGGCATTGGTGGCACTTGCGGCTACGGTGGCGCGGTCGCCCGAGAAGTGGTGCAGGGCGGAGGTGCGTGCCGACGGGGTGCGTGCCGCAATCCATACAGTGCCTACGGGCTTGTCCGGCGTTGCGCCGCCGGGTCCGGCTATGCCCGAAGTGGCCACGGCGCACGAGCATCCGAGGCATCGGGCTGCGCCCTCGGCCATAGCTTCGACCACCGGACGGCTGACAGCTCCTTCGCTGTCGAGCACCTGACGGGATACGCCTAAGATGTTGTGCTTTACTTTGTTGGAATAAGCGACGATGCCGCCCGCGAAGATGTCCGAGCATCCCGCTACGGCCGTAATGGCCGATGCGATGCGTCCGCCGGTGCAGCTTTCGGCCGTCCCGAGGG
>CAVEDT010000068.1:3535-7367 GCA_963614475.1 Roseburia faecis | reverse complement strand
CTCTTGTCGGCGCACCTTTACGGCTTTTCGGATGTCCCTCCCGCCCTACCCTTTCGGTCGGGATTTACTCGTTGGCCACGACACGCATGTGGGTGGTGGGATGGCGCAGCACAAGGCAGCTGGCCTCGGTCAGCACCACGGCATCGGTATTGCGCAAACCGCTACGACGCAGGTCCAGAGTCTCGGCATGGAAGGGTACGTGGCAGTACTTGGTCATGTAGTCGGGATCAAGGATGAACCCGTCGTTGCTATGACCGCACTGATCAAAGATTTCGCTATGCACCACGTACAGAGTACCGAAGTTGGAGCATATCTCGCGGAACTCGATGCCCCAGCGCGTATAGGTCTGACCGGCACTGAGCACCTTGTCGTACGGCAGATTGGAAAGCTCTTGTATCAGACCCGAGCCGCCGATGAGAATCTTGCGGCAGGACCCGCCGTTGCCGGTGAAGGCTCGACGACACATATTGACCAGGACGGTGCGGTCCATCGCGCCGGGGGTGTAGTTGAACTGCTTGTCGGTTTGGCCCCAGATGCCGCCGGTGAGGTATATGGTCTCTTTCTTGACGGGATCGTATAGTTCGGAGCGGTTGCCGAACAGGAAGTTCTTCTCCATACCCATGCGCATATCGATGACGGCAACTTCTTCTTGGTCGGAGAAGTCCCATCCGACTTCTTTATTGGCAAGTTTCTGGAAGGTTGATTGCTCGACTTGCATCTTGAAGATTTGGCAGTTGTTGGTGTTTCGCTTGGGCAGGGCCTCAAACTGGGCGGTCTGTACGTCCAATTCGGCGGCGGCACGCCCCATGCGTACGACCTTGGAGCCTTCCTCGACGTCGGGAATGTCGGCATGCGGCTTGTTGTCCGAGCCGGTCTTGATGTCGGCATTGACGATGCGGCACAGCATACCCTTGGCGTCGCCGGTACTGATGACGTAGAGCATCAGTGCCCCGGTGGTGGCCACGCCGTCTACCTTATGGGAAACCTTGACTTCGGGCAGCATCAGTGTCTCACTCACCGAGAATATAGCATCGCAGTCGGTGTGTACGTAGACATTGGCGGCATCATCTTCTACGACGGTATCCGTCGCGCCGAAGCCGGTGGATACTGATGCGCCTACGGGCTTGACATCGACGGCGTAGTAGCTGACTTTCATGGACGAGCAATTGCGTGCGCCGGCGCAGCGTGACAACTGGTCGATGGGCGTGGCCATGGGACGGATTTTGACGATACGTTCGTCTACATCGTTGCGCAGCAGTCCGGGAGCGGAGGCTTCGGTGATGGCGGTGGTGAGTGGTGCGCCGCTGACTTGCGTGCCATAGGCGCTTTGGTAGGTGTTTGTACTCATAGTAGTTGTAATTGGGATTTGGATTGTGGATAAGTTGTTTGGTTTGTGTATGTCCGGTCTCGGGTGACGCGGACGGTGTATCTTATCGGCCGATAAGTGTGTTTTTCGGTGTGTTTTTCAGTGGTATCGGATTTGTTTCAGGCAAGGAAGATTAGTCCCAGAAGCCGCGACGCGGATTGCAAAGAAAGGTGGGGACGCTCGCAGCTTGTTCGGGCAGCCGGGCAACGGATGCGTCTGCGGCGGCAGTTGTGTCACTTTCGTGTGTCTCGGCTCCTGCTGCATGCTCGGGGCGTACTTCGGACACGGTTTCGCTTTTCCCTGTGGGCAGTGTGATGCCGTAGGCGCGGCCGAAGGCTTCTGCCGTATCGACTCCGGCATGTATATCCACCAAGGCGTGGGCGATGCGAGCGTCTATGTCTATGGCGGAGACGATGGCTTTGATGAATGCATCCGCATCGGCCTTCGGGGCCGTGACTTTGTCGGCTGCGACTGTCGAATCGGGGTTGTCTACACGGACTATCGGCGCGGCGACCGGTGTCAAGCGGTCTTCGCCGAGGTCAAGAGGCGGGATTTTTCCGGAGGCATTTCCGGCGACTTCGGACTGTACTTGAGACACTTCGGGCTGCGAGGTCGCGGCATAGGCGGCAGACCCAGTCGGTGCAGCGGACGTGGTCGGAACAGCGGACACGGTAGGTGTGGCCGGGACATTCGGTGCTGCGGGCGCGGTGGACGGCTGTGGCTCCGCGACTGAAGGGGCAGCGACTGCGGTCTTGTGTTTTTCGTTCGTTTTCATCTTTGTTTTGTTTAATTGATAATTGGTGTTTGATTGTTACGCCGCAAAGTTACGACGGTTATTTTAATTGACCAAGCACAAATTTAATATTTAACATTATTTGGCATTTCACCAATTTCGCAACCGCCATCGCATTTATACCGGCGCACATCCACAACAAGGCATACAACCTGATTATCAACTACATATCCCACACACCACATAAATCCGCATCGTTTTGGCCTGCTTATACGGAAATATTCGCTACCTTTGCATTTCCAATAAGGCATTTCACAATAATCGGCAATATAGTTTCGCCATATTTGTATTTTTCCAATAGGGCAATCACATTATGAACAACACGATGTCATTCACCACACTGCGACGCAAGGCTGATTTGCTTGTGCGTACGGGCGTATTGTTGATGGAGTGCGGGGCGGACACCTCGCGCATCATGCGCACAATGACGCGCCTGGCGGTACATTTCGGCATACCACACGAAAATATGCATATCGATGTACGATGGAGTCTCGTGGCCGTCAATATCAGCGATTCGACCCATTCGGTATACAAGTCTCAGAAGGTGCGGCATCACCGCATCGACATGAATACCATGGCCGTTGTCAGCAAGCTGTCTTGGCGTGCAATATCGCACAATTACGATGTAGCGCATTATGCCGCACACTTGAAGGACATCGAACACGGCATCGGCGGCACTTACGCCCCATGGTTGCTATGTCTGTGTGCAGCCATGGCCTGCGCCGGATTTTGCCGCATTTTCGGTGGAGGATGGGACGCCGCAGCCATCACGGCCATGGCGGCTATCCCGGGCTACCTTGTACGCCGGTGGCTCAATACCACAAGCATCAATGTTTATGTCATCATAGCCACGGCTGCTGCCGTCAGCACCTGCTGTGCCGCGCTTTTGGTGGCACTCACGGGATGGGACACCGGCGGTTACCCACTATGTGCCTGCACGTTGTTTATCATTCCGGGCGTCCCGCTTATCAATTTTGTCTCGGATATGCTTGACGATCACCTCATGGTGGGTGTATCGCGCGCAGTGAATACGCTGATGATTGTGGCGGCGATGTCCTTCGGCATTGCCATAGCGTTGCGCCTGATCTCGCCCACAATGCCGGACGCCATCGACCGCATTATGGCACAAAGCATCTCGGGAGGCACCTCGTACGCGGCCGCCGCACTGGCCGGTGCTATGGGAGCCACGGGCTTTGCCTCGATATTCAATATCCCGCGCCGCGCCTTATGGGTAGTCGCCATCGGCGGCGCTACCGCCGTCAGCATCCGCACCTTCGTAGCCTCGACGTTGGGATTGGGCCCGGCCCTCGGCGCCTTCGTCGCGGCTGCCGTCATTGCCATCATAGCCATCAAGGTGGTACACATCGTGCACGTGCCGATGAACGTCATCACCGTGCCCTCGGTCATCGTAATGGTTCCGGGCGTACTTATGTATCGCGCCCTGATGACAATAATATATATGCACGGCGTGGTGGGCGAATTGACTCAAGCCGTGTACAACGGCGTACAGTCGGCACTAATCATCCTGTGTATCGCCTTAGGCGTAGCCGTGCCCACCATATTTGCTCGTCCATACATCAACCGACGCCGCCAGCAGCGCGTCGAGGCTCTGGCTCAGGCTGCCCAACGTCGCAACCCCTTCATCGAGGAGCTGCAGCGCTAAGCATGGCCGC
>CAVEDT010000068.1:0-3471 GCA_963614475.1 Roseburia faecis | reverse complement strand
CGCCTAATCGCTCAGCCGAGAAATTCAAGAAGACAACGTCGATCTCCGATAATAGACATGCCATTAATCTACAGAGCATAGCACTTAGCACCGGATGACAACGACAATCTGCCCCACAGATAACCGAGCAATCGGCCTTTTATTCAGGCTTTGGTTTATTTGTCATCTAAGGACGATTGGGGCGCGTATGGATACCACTCCCAGCGTTTATAAAAGTTGCTATCGCCAAGGCATATAAGCTTGTCTATAAGTTCCAATGTCGTGTGAATCTTTTTCAAATCTGTCGGGAAAACACCCTTGTCCGGTCTAAACAGCAATTGTTCACACGAATAATACACCGTTTCCCCATCAATGACAAGCGCATCTTCATAAAGATCTGTTTGGCTTGTCCCATAGATGTACGTATAGTCGATGGTTGATGCCAAGCTGTCTATGATTCTTAAATCCGTTGACGTTACAGGTATGGTTTGTATCGTTTGATTGTGACAAACCTTATCTCGAACATAATATAGCGTGTCATCAATAAGCTCGAAGGAATAAAGGTCTGAATAATACTTTATGTGACGATGTGTCGCGGCCTCATTCTCCTTCGATTCGGCACCGGGATTATGACAAGAGACCGCTGTTAGCAGTAAAACAAATGCTATAAAATGCAAAAGGACCCTCATATATCGTTGTCTTGTATATACTTATTAAAAGTTTCCATCAATACTTTCACACTCGGATTTTTACCATATTTGTTTTCGAGCAAAATGGCATCTTTGTGACTTTGGCGGGTGAACAAATCTTTATTTGACATATCACCCTTACGTCGTGGAATGAGCAGTTCTCCTTCATATTCAAGTCTGCAATACCCGATAGGATCGCTTAGGTGAGCAAGTTCATACTGCGCCAAAAATATATGTTTATTTATATACTCTGCAAGACTATCCGGTATTGCCGAGGTCAAGGTATCCGTTTCACCTGACTTTTTATGCTTGTTTAGTATTGTGATCCGGTCTTTCTCAAATGTCAAATACACCGCTATTGAATCGCCCCAACTATCCCAAGAAATGTACACCGGCAACTCAGCCGACATAGAGGCCGACTCGACTTGTGTGTCGTGGTGTCCTTGGCTACATCCCGACAATACAACAGCAATAAACATTGTCGCAATACTTAGCATCAAAGTTTTAACTAGTTTATTGTTCACCATAATTTAATCTGTATCCTAATTGTTGTTCTCGTCTGATGTCATTTTCTGTAATATCACCGGGATACACATACAACAAACCAACAGTACGTAATTCCTCCGGGGTTGCTTCCACTTTAATTGGCATATCCTGAAAAGAGTATAAAAATTTTACTTTTGGCTCTTTAGATCGTGTCCCCTCTGTTGAATGCAAAGCATGTATAAGTTCATGTGCAATACAAATATGTGATGGAGTATTTTGTTTGGTTGGCTTACGACCTGTCGCATTAGATGTCGTAACATCAACTTTTTGAGTAGATGAATAATTTACTCTGGCATCACTGCCAGTGCCATTTGTCGAATTGTCGTCGTTTATCGCTCTATGTCTGAATGTATTAGTTTTATCTTTTGAGAGTTGGTCATAGGTTATGGTCACATTTTTAGACGAAGAATTTAGCCTTCGAATAAGATTTGTACCTGCGGCGTGTTTGCCTTTGCCAAGTTTTGCGATTTTGATCATTCTGCGACCATCGCTTTGTGTTTGATACACCAATTTGTCGTCAGTGAGACGTTGCAAGTCAAGCAGAACTGTGAAGATTTGCTTGAGGCTCATGTCTTGCGATAAGTATATTCGCGCTCCCGAGGGGTCGGTATAGCGAATGGGATTGGCGGCGCAGAAGGCGTAAGGGGATAGGTGGTAGTATTTTTCGCAGAGGGGGTCAATGGAGGAGAAGATGGTGGCGGCGGGAAGATAGGTGCGTGCGCCGTAGATGTATTCGTCGAGGGCGTTTTGCGTCATCAACTCTTTGCCGCCAAAGAGGTAGGGGTTTGTAGTGGGAGAGGATGTGCCGGTAAGGTTTTTGGACGCTCGATGTGGGGTGCCGTAGGGGTAGTAAGAGGTGGATTGGACGAGTGTGCCGTGTTCGTCGATGACTGCGATGTTGGCTCCGAGGTAGTCAGCAATGAGGTAGTGCGGCACGAGTTTGGCGTCAAAATATCCGCCATCGAAGCGTAGCATCTCCAGCGTGTCAGCCATAGTGTTGCCGGCACCGCCGCGAAGCACGTAACCGTCACCGTGGTACGCGCGCAGGGACGTGCGGCGCGTGCGTCCGGCAATCTGCCCTGCCGCCGGCGGCGTCACCGCCGTTTCATACGATGTTGACAGGTGGTTGCCAAGGCCATCCCAATACAGATAATGTCTGTGGCCGCCCTCGATGTCGTACTGCGTAGGATGTCCGTCAGCATTCCACAAGCACCGCAATACTCCGCGCGAAGTGTCGCGCACGAGGTCGCCGGCAGCATTGTACGCCATGTCAAAACCGCCGTTGCAATGCAAACCCGCGATGCCGTCAAACGGCAACGCCGGCGACCAGACAGACAGCGATGTTATATGGTTGCCTCCATCGTATGTATATGTCAGTGATTCCAACTCGCCAAAAGTCTCCACGCCCTCTGTGCGGTCGACAACACCGTTACGCATGATGTCCGTGATGTTGCCCCGTGGGTCGTATGCATACGACACTGTGAAGTCAGCGCTACTGCCCTCGCCGGGCGAGAATATTGCACCCGTCAGGCGGTTCATATCGTCATATTGATAGTCGTAAGCGCCTTCACTCCATACACGCCGCGCGACATTGCCGTTGAAGCACGGCGCATACTCCAAGGCATAACCCATAACTTTGCCGGAAGACAAAGCCGTACTCTGCGACACAAGCCAACCATGCACGTCATAGCTGTAGCTCGTCACTGCCGCACCCGAGCCGTGATTGACACGTGCCAAGCGGCCTATGGCATCGTACTCACGCGTCAGCGAAGCCTCTGCCCACGTCGATGGCAATATCCCCGAGCCGGGCAGAGTAGCCGATGATGATGAAATATGTGTCGAAGAAGATGAAGGAGATGCCGCCAACGAGATAATAGGAATATCCACCCTGAGGGCTTTGCTTACCCTGACGACAGACGATACCAAGCGACCGCAGCGGTCATAGGTGTAGACCTTCTTCATATCGCTGAGACCGCTACCCGGTGAATACGAAAACTCCTGCCGAGCGAGCGTGCCGTCATAATTATATACTGATGAACGGCGACCGCGGTTGAAGCCAGTGGCATAACGCTGTACCTCGCGCCCCGCACTGTCATAATAATATACCTCATGCCCCGCACCCGTATACATACCCGTCAGCAGGCCCACAGCAGACGCCGGCGAAGAAGTCCCGTCCTTAAAGCCGAACTCCGCGTTGAGCGAGCGCACGGCGACAAAGCGGTAGTCGTCGTAGTATTTCGCCCACACTACATCACCG
>CAVEDT010000067.1:0-7419 GCA_963614475.1 Roseburia faecis | reverse complement strand
ATGCTGTACCCGGCTTTGGCACTATTGACCATAGGCATATTTGTCGGAGCCGTCTGGGCCAGTGTCTCCTGGGGTCGATATTGGGGCTGGGACCCCAAAGAGGTTTGGGCGTTGATTACAATGATTGTATATGCCCTGCCGGCGCATCCGTCACTGCTGCCTACCTTGGCCCGCCCGCGTGCCTACCATATATATATGGTCGTGGCATTTGTCAGTGTCCTAATCACGTATTTCGGCGTCAACTTTATACTCGGAGGTCTGCATGGATACGCGTAGCCTCCGTCTTACGTGCTTGTAAGAAAAAGGCGGCGGCACTGCGTATCTATCGCAATGTCGCCGCCCGTTTCTATATGGTCGTGTCAAAGCCTTAGCCTTGTGCCGCTTCTACGTCTTTCAATTCGATAATATGATGCAATATAGCATATATGGTCAAACCCGCCGATGAATGGATATTGAGTTTGGAACTGAGGTTGCGGCGATAGGTGGTGACTGTATGAAATGACAGGCACAAGCGGTCGGCGATTTCCTTGTTTGACAATCCGCAAGATACAAGGCGCACAATATCGCGCTCTCGAGGGGACAAAGGATCTTCTTCATCCGACAAATAGGTACTACTATCGACGCGCCCGGACGCCGAGTGGTCTTTTGCGCTGTTATACAACTGCCTTTCAAGACGTTCGGCTGCCGGAATAAGCAGTTTGTCCTCAACCTCGCAATGGCGCTCCATATCATAACCACAGGCATATATATCCGCCAGAGCGCGGCTAAGCACAGGCGTATTAAGCATACGGCAATGCTGTATAAAGAGATTTTTCAACTCGCGGAGTTTCGAAGTCATATTGCCGTGCTTCGATGCGAAATCTCTTATTTTAACTCCCCGAGCGAGCGTCCCGGTAGCCAGGCTTTCGACGTACCCGAATATCTGGCTTTCCTCGTATTGTATATGGCTGTGCACTTCGGCCATATATTCATCGAAAAACCTGAGTACCAGCAGTGCGGCATCATTCATCTCCGGCCGATGCAGTCCTCGAATGAGTAATTCCTTAATTTCGGGAAGCATAAAGTTCGAGATAAAGGAATGAGACCGCCGCAGATAAGCCAATAGCGTCGGTAGGGACACCTCGGCATCAGTGTCGCCCTCCCGTCCGCTCACAATATTGGATACGGCCAGAAATGTCGCACGGTCGATACCACACGTATCACAAATATCTGCGATCGTGCTGCTACCGGTACCGAACGGTATGTCAAAACAACTAAGTACGCGCAACATCCGCGTATCGTCATCTATAATTTCTCGTATGCGATTTGACGCTTTGTATGGTTGGTGTGTGTCTGCCATAAATATTAACCTGAAGCCTGCATCTCATCATCAGGCAGGCCGACACAAAGGTACGACGACCATAGAAAATACGACATACTCAGTTTTAATGAATTTTCAGAATCTAAAGCGCTGTTTCTATACCCAAAAATAGTTAACCGACACCTCATCGTAATACGCACTTCGATAAATCTCGAGGCTATATGCGACGAAGCCGAAGCTATCTTCTATTCGGAAGTTCCCCCGACAAAAAAAATAAGCGTCCGGGCGGCTTAGCGGCTTTACTCGCCATATATGCCCGGACGCTTATACATTCCCAGTTTTTTAGTCATCCAAAGGATTGGGCTCGTCGGGATGTGTGTACCAGCGCGAGTACATCAGGTAGTTGTGCGCAATCTTTTGGTTGATTTCACGACTTTGTTCGGGATCTACCTTCTTGATATACTTAGCCGGAGCACCGGCCCACAGCTCATACGGGCCTATCTTGGTATTGGACAGAACCACCGCGCCGGCGGCTACTATAGCGCCCTCGCCTACTACGGCGTTGTCCATGACCACGGCGCCCATGCCCACCAGGGCAAGGTCGTGGATGTCCGCTCCGTGTATGGTGACATTGTGTCCTATGGATACGTCGTTGCCGATAGTGATAGTCGATTTGCGGAAAAGCGTGTGCAGCACGCTACCATCCTGGATATTGACACGATCGCCTATGGTGATGGTATTGACATCGCCGCGCAGGACGGTGCCGAACCACACGCTGCATTTCTCGCCCATAGTAACATCGCCTATTATGGTGGCGTTTTCGGCCAAGAATGTGTCTGCGCCTATCACCGGAGTGTGTCCGCGCAGTGGAATGATTAATGCCATTGTTATATCTATTATGAATATTTACATCTGAACTGTTACTTGCGCGTCAGGGGCTGGGTCTTCTTTTCGAGCCAGGTGCGCTGGGCGCTGTTAAGCATCGGGGTCAGGCGCGAACGTACCATACGATGGTAGTCGTTGACCCATTCGATTTCGGCGTCGGTCATCATGTCCACGTCGAAGAGCGACAGGTCGAAGGGACACAGCGTCAACGTTTCAAAGCGATAGAACTTGCCGAACTCGGTGGCCATTGCCTCGGTGGTCAGTACGAGGTTTTCGCAACGTATGCCATGGATATTCTCGCGGTAGAGTCCCGGCTCGTTAGACGTAATCATACCGGGCGTCATCGGTGCCGGCTCGTAGTTCAAGCGGATGCTCTGCGGACCTTCGTGTACGTTGAGGAAGTGACCCACGCCGTGACCCGTACCGTGCAGATAGGTCAGACCCTGTTTCCACAGATATTGGCGTGCAAGTATATCAAGTTGCATGCCAACAGTCCCTTGCGGGAATATTGCGGTAGCCAAAGCTATATGTCCTTTCATCACCAGCGTAAAGTCGTGGCGCTGTTCGGGGGTACTCTCGCCTATGGCAATTGTACGTGTAATGTCCGTAGTGCCGTCAAGATACTGAGCGCCACTATCTATGAGCAGCAGACTGCCGCGATGTATCTCGGCATTTGACTCCTCGGTAGGGTCATAGTGCACGATAGCGCCATGTGCTCCGAAGCCGGCAATAGTGCCGAAACTCTCGTCAAAGAACAGCGGTTGGGCCTGACGTGCTTGACGGAAGATGCGCACGACATCCAATTCGGTCAGCGGCAATTCATTGTCTACATGTCTTTCGATTTCCATAAGTGCCGAGACAAGGGCTACGCCGTCACGTTCCATGGCGGCACGCACTCCGGCCAGTTGCACCTTATTCTTCACGGCCTTGAGCATACCGGCCGGCGAGGTTGCCAATACGGCACGTGCGCCGAGGGCATCGGTGATGGCCACGGCATTCTTGTCCGGCTGAGCAAGCACGCGGACATCCGTCGGCAATGAAGCGATAAAGAGAAGCACATCTCCGTATCCGGCCACGGCGACCCCGGCCTCGTCCAAATGTGCACGGACGGCGTCATCCAGTTTGGCCTCATCTACAAACAAGGTATTGCCTTGGGGCGACAGATACAAGAAAGAAGTGACTACGGTGGTATACGGCACATCGTGTGCGCGAATGTTCAGCGTCCAGACAATTTCGTCAAGGGCGCTGGTGAATATAGCATCTGCGCCGAGGTCGGCAGCCGCGGTCAACAAGGTGGCAATCTTGTCGGCAGCGCTTTGTCCGGCATATTGGATGTCGTGTACAAAGACCTTATCCTGAGGCAGTGCAGGGCGGTCGGGCCACGTGTCGGCTATGGGATCGAAGTTTGTCTTGAGTGCGATACCGCGAGCGCCAAGCGTCGCAGCCAATCCATCAGCCTCGGTACGACTGAACAACATTCCGTCCACGCCCACCGTGCTGCCCTGGGTCAGATTGTGCGTCAGCCACGTCGGGATGTCCGGAGTATCGGGCAAGCCCTCTTTCATAAGCTTGATTTCGGTACCGTCAAGCTGCTGCGATGCTTGTATAAAGTATCGCGAATCGGTCCACAGCAAGGCCTTATCCATAGTCACCACCATTGTGGCGGCGCTGCCCGTAAAGCCGCTGATGCGACGCAAAAAAGCCCAATGGGCGCCTATATACTCGCTCTGATGGGGGTCTGTCTTATTAATAATGGCGGCATCAACGCCGGCCTTGGCCATAAGTCCGCGAAGGACCGCGAGCCGTTGCGCTATCTCT
Organism: Roseburia faecis; assembly: GCA_963614475.1. Lineage (GTDB taxonomy): Bacteria > Bacteroidota > Bacteroidia > Bacteroidales > Muribaculaceae > CAG-873. Next base: position 3,416 of record CAVEDT010000067.1, on the reverse strand, counting down.
GTTTTCATAAAGCCGATAGTATTGGGTGTATGTATGTTATGTCTTTCTTCGGACCCGATACGGGGTTATATCTCCACACCGGGTTTTGTATTTATCAGACCACAAAAATACGAATTTTTTTGCTGTCGCAGCAATTTCCGCTCGCTTTTCGTACAAACGGCGAAAAAGTTTTTTGTGCAAATATTGTGTATATCATAAAAAGTGCTTAACTTTGCACTCGCAAACCGCACGAGCATGGTACCTTGGCCGAGTGGTTAGGCACCGGTCTGCAAAACCGTTTACAGCAGTTCGATTCTGCTAGGTACCTCACAAATGATGAATCCCGCTGTCGTACGGCGGGATTTACTTTTATCACGAAACGCTCCCTCTATGCAGCCACAGGCTCGGAATATATGCCGCAATGCTGCCCGTACGCTCTGCGCACAGGCACGCCGCGCCATAGGCTTCGCACTTCTCATTATATTGTTGGGCGGAGCGGCGACTTCCACGGCTATGGCCGAAGAAAGGCAGACGCTCAATTTTGACCTCACAGAGGGCTGTGACACAACGGTATATCTTGCCACCTTCCTCCCGGGCAAAGAGATATACGAACTCGAAGGTCACTCGGCCATGCGCATCGTTACACCGTACAGCGACTACGCCATCACCTGGGGCATGTTCGATTTCAACGCTCCGCACTTTGTATATCGTTTTGTCAAAGGCGAGACAGACTACAGCGTAGCAGCCGTGCCTTGGGCTCCCTTCTTATATAGTTATGTACGCCAAGGACGTAGCACCGTACTGCAAAAACTGAATCTAACTCGAGAGCAGGTTCAACGCCTTATGGCTCTGGTCGAAGAAAATCTGCGTCCCGAGAATCGCGTCTACCGCTACAACTTTATCGAGGACAACTGCGCCACTCGTCCCCTGCAAATCATCGAAAAAGCCATCGGCCAAGAATTGGATTTGGGACGTACCGGCATAGATAGTTTTGACATTGATGACGGGACTACATACCGTAACGTAATGCGCCGATACCATGCCAACTATCCGTGGTATCAGTTTGGCATTGACCTCGCGCTTGGCGATGATATAGACCGACCTGTCGGAGGGTGTCTTAATAGACGCGAACTTGCCTTTGCACCCGTACTATTGGCCGGGATGTTTGAACACAGCACCTTCAAGGCCGACGGATTATCCAAATCGGATTTGGACAAATTCGGCATATCAAACCCTGACGGATATGATATTTCGATTGTAACGAAAACCACGATCATCAATGACGCCGGACAGCAAGTTCCGGAGGACCAAGTCGCCAGCGGCTCACTCTTGGACAATGACCCGAAACACGACACTCCGGACGAATGTTTCGCCGTTCTCCCTCCCACTCCGTGGTACCTGACACCTATGGCCGCAATGCTTGTTCTGCTGGCAATATCATTCTTCGTGGCACGAGCCGTGGCCGTCAAATGGCGTCGTATGCGCGGATTTTACTGCATCTTTTTCGGCGCAAATGCCATAGTGGGTTGCATCATTGCTTTCCTCGTGTTCTTCTCCGAGCACTACGCTACTTCATCAAACTGGCTGATATTGTGGCTCAATCCCCTTGCTGTAATTCCCGCTATAACAATTTGGACGCCGAAACGCGATAAGCTCACGAACTTATACATGGAGCTTCACGAAGTCGCCATAATCTTCATGTGCATAGCGTGGCTGTTTATATACCAAACCGCCAACGACGCATTCTGGCCCTGGATTGCCGCCGATTTCATACTTACATTTGCGTGGACATGGCGAGACATCTCGATGGCCGGCGCCACGAAGCAGCAAATGGCCGAATACCACGAGCGCAAACAAAAGCGCGACAGCAAACGCCGTCGCTTATGGCCGTGGCGCAAACAAAATACCGATTATATATACGAAATACGGGACACACACCCCAAACGTAACCGCAATTAGAATATGACACAACGCCCGCGAATGCTAAGCTTTGTAGCCGCCACCATGGTTTCGACCGCCCTAAGCGTCGTCCTGGGGGCCAAACAGCCACGCCTTGTGCTGGGCGTATTCATCGAAGGCCTGCGCATGGAAACATTGCAGGACCTTGCGCCTTACTTCGGGCATGACGGTTTCAACCGCCTGTTGCGCCAAGGTGCCGTCATCACCGACGCCGACTTTGGCCCGGGCTTGGACGCCGCTTCGGCTACAGCGCTACTACTCACAGGCGCGGCTCCGGCCGCTAACGGCATACCCTCCGCTATGGTGTACGATGCGGCCAAACTCCGCTCACGCAACGTCTTCGACGACGGCGTCACCATGGGCAACTACACGGATATGACGCTATCGCCCACGGCATTGCAAGTCTCCACCATCGCCGACGAAGTCAAGATAGCCGGCAACGGCGTAGGCATGGTATACGCCATAGCCTCCGATGCAGCATGTGCCGTCGTCCAAGGCGGACACTGCGCCAACAGCGCCGTATTCGTCAACGACGTCACCGGCAATTGGGCCACCTCGACCTTCTACAAGGAATTCCCTGTGTCCGCATCAATGTCCAACCGCACAGCCCCATTGTCGGCGCGCCTGGACACTACGTCTTGGACACCGGTACAAGCCTCCGGCAACGCCGCGTGGATGCTGCCCGAGCACCTCAGGGCCTATCCCTTCCGCCACACCTTCAAGCGTAACGACCCCGACCGCTATGCTCGATATCTGGCCACGCCGCTGGCCAATGCCGACATCGTGCGCCTCGCCACGCAATACGTCAGCACCTACAAACTGGGTACACGTCAGTCCACGGACATGCTGACACTGTCCTGCAATCTCGAGCCTTACCCGGGGACACGTACCACCGAAGCCCGCTACGAGACCATAGACGCATATATGCGCGCCGATGCAGCCCTTGCCTCGCTGTTCAAGGCCGCCGAGCGCAACACCGCCGACAACGGCGGCACGGTCATCCTGGTGGCCGGACTTCCGCCTCGCCAATGGCGTCGACCCGATGACGACACGTGGGGACTGCCCGACGGCACTTTCTCGACGCGCAAGGCCATGTCGCTACTCAATATGTACCTCATGGCCATACACGGCACCGGGCAGTGGGTCAGCGGATACCACGACGGTCAAGTGTACCTCAACGCCGACCTTATCAAGCAAAACAACAAGGACATAGCCGATATGCGCAGTCAGGCAGCCGCCTTCCTGCAACGCATGGCCGGCGTCCTTCAAGCATATACCATAGACCAAATCATCACCGGGACAGCGCCCGTGGACGATCCGCAGGGACTGCGGCGAAACACCACCATAGCCTATGCCGGAGACGTCTTTGTGCAAGTCATCCCCGGATGGAAGCTCCAAGACGACTACAACCGCGCAGGCACCACAACGCCCCAAACGGCGGCCGTAGCGGCTCTGACTACAGCCCCGGTATTCATCCT
>CAVEDT010000066.1:0-7470 GCA_963614475.1 Roseburia faecis | reverse complement strand
TATAGGGATTAGGGGTTACTGTGGCAAAGGTAACTAATTCCGTGAAATTGGAGCCGGATGGCTCCCTTTTCATTCCCTTTGGCGAAAGCCGTTCATGTCCGTTTCATTTGTTTAAGTTGTTATTGATTCGGTTGATTTGTATCTACATTTATATACCGTAAGGACGCTAAAGGTAAATCGTTTTGCAGTAGAAATATTTGCTACCACCGAAAATGGAAGCAAACGGACATAAACGGCAAAGGCCGGGGAGCATCGATGCTCCCCGGCCTTTGGCTATGCAGGTTGTGGTCTGTTATTTGACGTAAACTTTGGAGACGGTATTGCCGGCAACCTTGATATACAGGCCGTTGGCGGGCTCGGCTACGCGGATGCCTTGCAGGTTGTAATACGTTGCGGCGGCAGCGTCATCTACGGTGATGTCCGACACGCCTTCGTATTTGTCTACTTTGAGCCACGACGATTTGCTCTTGTCGAGGTTGTGGTAGAATGTCAGCTTGATGGCATCGGCAATTGAGGCCTGGAGGTTGGACATATTGTTGAAGAACACTTCGGTAGTGGTGCCGGTCTCAACAACTGCGTTTGCGCCATAGTTGATTTCGCCCCAGCTTGCGTCTGCAATCTTGAATCCGCCGGCCAAGCCGTCGCGAAGTACCAGCTCGTATATCTGCTCGCCGAAAGAGCTGACGCCGGTATACTTAAATTTGTAAGCCTCGTTCACTTCCCAGCTGTTGATATCGCCGCGCAGGTATATGTCGAAGACGTCCTTGACGGTGCCCTCGCCGACAAGCGTCATTGTCTTGTTTTCGAGATCCACAACAAGTTTGAAATCGCCGGTGGCGGGAATAGCGTTGTTGCCCAGGTTGCCTACGGTCCAAGTGGCGGCGACATTCGGGGTCAGTGTAAACAGTTGACCGTCAGCGGCCACGCCGAAGCAAGAGGCGTTGAAAGTGGTCCAATCGCCTTTGGCGGTAGAGAGTTTGAACATCTGGCCTTGCTCGGCACCGGTGAGGTCGAGTGTGTACACGCCGTCAGCGTAGGTCAGTTCGGCGGGATTTTCGGGATCCCAAGTGGCGGGCGCGCCCGTAAAATTGCCTGTGGCGTAAACGGAGGTCTGTGCCGAAGCTGTGGCACCGAATCCTAAGACAGCAGCCATGGCCACTGTGAGCGAAAGTAAAGAGTGTTTCATGCTGTAAGTTGTTGTTTATATTGTGTTTATGCTTATAGACGAGTGTCTTGTCGTGCGGACGATTGCGCACTTGCGATGTCTTCGGCGCATCTTGATGGCACAAGATGTGTCCGGGGATGTTTCGGCCGCTGTGTTCGTGGTAAGTCTGCGTACAAACCGACGAACTTTAGAAGTTCGTGCAAATTTAGCGATTATTTTTGAATCCTCTCGGCTTTTTCGTTGAAATCTTGTTTTTTACATCAACTGTAGAGTCCAAGGGCAAATGTTTACGTCGACCTCAATGAAACGGATGAAAGCTGTGATTTGTCCGTCCTTTTCGCACAAGGCTTTTGGTCCGGTGGGTGCGGACTCCATCATGCCAAGGTGGTAAACATATCGGCTCGGGCCGTATGTCATGGCGGATTGATGCCTCGGGTGGAGCGATGACGCGAGCCTCGCCCCATTTATATAATATGTGTAACAGATTTATTTCGCCGTTTAACAATCGTTAGCGCCGAAATTTTGGTAGTCTCAAGAATTTGGCATAACTTCGCATTGCCTTTCGGGAGAAAGGATGGGGCTTATTGATAGCCCGTTTGCATTGAGAGACGGTTTCAGTACCGGTCCAACCGAGTCACCATAACGGCCACGGTGGGAAAATTGATGCGAATTAGTAAACTTAATGTTAAACTAATTAAAGATTAGAATTATGGAATTACTTAATAAAACATCGACTTTATGTGACGTAGAGGCTTGCAACGCCTCTACGCTTAACTGCTTTGCCTTTCATCGTCATCACGATGGAGGGCACAGAAGCTGTATCAAAATCGTAGACCTGGTAGGAGGCTGTGTCAAAACCGAGGCTGCTTGTAGGGGTGCTATACATAGCGACCGCGCAGTAGAATGTTGACGCATTGATTCCAAGCGCATTATGCAGTATTGCCCACGGGCGTTGCGGACGCAATATATTGCGTCCCTACTATCATTCGCTATTCCGTTGCAGAAGAATCAAACTGATGCGCTGTTGCCGTTAAGAGTGCGTATCTCCATCGTCCAAACGCAAACAAAGTACAACCTGTCCGGTTTTCAGGAGTTCGTTCCGAATCGCTGGCGGCACGTCAATACGAGTCCGAGGCTGTGGCGATTCATCTAAGTATACAACCCGCAAGAAATCATAATCAAGTATGTCTGAGATTTTTATAAGTCGATCGATATCAATGCTCTTTGAGCGCACTATATTATACACGGTCGTTCGCTCGACATTCAATCGACGAGCAAATTCGGCATAAGACAAGCCGCACTCCTTGATGCGAGCGTCAATCGAATGACCAATGTGTATTTTCGCTAAATCCTTATACATAAAAAAGTGTGGCTGCAAATGTGGATATCAACTCAGGTCCTGCTAAATACCTCAACAAATATACACGACAGCCACACTTGTATAAGGCGTGACTGCCATAGGGCAGCACACTTGCATACAAGCTTATAGCCGGCGCGTTTCTTCTTTGTCGTTATTAACTTTGAATTTAGCAGGTTCAAGTTGTAAAGAAACGTTCCGCTTCCGTAAAGTGATGACCCGCCACAAGAGTGTCGCATCATCGTATGTCATAGGCAAAGATACAAACATTCCGCTTGCTTGGCAAATAAAAAAGCGGAAACGTTTAAATTTTCCACGCTCGCCGTTGTATATTACCACGCCGAAAATGGCTAATATATAAAGTACTGCACATACCTTTGCAGGGAAAAACAAAGAAACAATCAACCCCATAATATTCACCTAAAAACAAATTATAGGATATGAAGAAACAATTAAACTTTATTCTACTCGCTGTAATGGCTGTTTTCAGCTACACGTTTGTTTCGTGTGGCAACGATGATGATGAGCCTGATTCGGCCCTTGTCGGTACATGGCACACAGAAAGAGTAGATGGTTCTCTTGAGCCTTATACAGAGGGTATTACCTATACTCAATTAAGAAGCGATGGAACGTATGTTGAAGTCGATGTGGACGAAGAAGACGATAGCGAGTTTGAGGTGACTGAGGGTACTTGGGCCGTATCCGATAACAAGTTGACTGCGACGGCCACAACAGGTATTATACCCGGAATACCTGTAACATACGAAATCAAAAAGATTGAGAAGGACAAAATCACTCTATCTTTATCAGGAACAACTGTTTATCTTGTTCGAGTAAGTGACAGCGTTATAGAAAAGTATCTCTAATCATAATATCTCAGCTTGGAATATGGACAGTTGCACGTGTTCCGGGCAAAATCGAAAATCAAAGAAATGAAGAAGCATCTAAGTTTGATCCTCTTGGCTGTGTTCACAGCGTTTAGCCTCGCGTTTGTTTCGTGTGGTGGCAGCGACGATGAACCTTCTGATCCCACAAACGGCAATCAATCCTCTAAAGAAAAAATTGAGATTGACGGTGTGTCGTATGAGGTGTCGAATGATCTTAAGTTTGTCATGTGGAATGAGCCGCCATTAGGCTCTGTAATATCTCTTAATGCCGGAAAGAGTGGCACATGGAGCCTGTACACCTTCGGCTTTGTCGCTTGGACCGGAGATTGGAACGATGGGAAATATTGTGAACCAAAAGTTGGTATGGATATTTCTAAACTGGGATTAGATGGTGATGATTATTCACCGGAAATGAAATTGTCTCTAATAGATGATGATGAAATAGAGTACGAGTATGTAAGCGGGTCGCTTGTCATTACAGCACTCAGTAAAAAGACAATAACCCTGAAATTCTCCAATCTTAAGATGTCCGACGGCAAAGGAACGACACACACCTTTAATGGTACATTAAAGTTTTCTTTGAGTTGAATTGCAATTGAACCGCAAAGCTAAACTCAAATCATAGACTCCGAAATTGTTCGCAACAAGAAGAATATCAATAATCTCAAGAAATTCTCCGGATGTTTGGCGGACACTAATGAAAAACTAATAATAGAATTAAGATGAAAAAGTTATTTTTGACATTAGCCGTAGCGCTTATATGTGTTTGCGCACAGGCTCAGGTGAAAGGTGATGTGGGCGTAGGCCTGAACCTTTCGTATGGTACCGAAATTTCTAATATAGGAATCGGTGTAAAAGGTCAGTACAACTTTACTGACGCTATCCGTGGTGAAGTATCGTTTGATTACTTCTTAAAGAAGGATGCAACGAAGATGTGGGATATAAATGTAAACGCACATTATCTGTTTTCCGTTGCAAATAAATTCAAGGTATATCCACTTGTCGGTTTGACTTATACGAATTGGAACTGGGATTTCGACCTCAGTGACGATATGAAGGGATATGCAGGATATGAGGGATATGAAGGAGATGAAGAGACGAGCGGATCAAGCAGCACAGGACGCTTCGGCGTAAATCTTGGCGCAGGTGCATCTTACGATATAACTTCCAATATTGCCATAAACTTGGAGATTAAGTACCAGATTATTAGCAACTATAATCAGGTCGTCTTCGGTATAGGCGCAGCATATAGATTCTAACTAATAAATCCATGTTCATTAGTGTCAACTAAAATCATAAGTGTTGTTTAGGTATTATAGCTGTTCGATAATACCCTAAGAATCAAGAGACATAACTCGGCTGCCGGTTTACGGTGGCCGAGTTTGTTTTTATTATCGGTAGCGTGCCCGTTTATTGGTCACTTATTGGCTACTATCGGGCTACTTTTCGGGGTGGCGACGGCCATGGGTGGTACCAGCCAAAGGCCGTGCTTGTTTGTGCCGCGGCGCACTAATAGTCCGGCTGCTTTCAAGGCGGTAATCGCTTTCTTCACGCCGCTGACCGAAAGCCCTGTCTGCTCGCTCACCTCGACTAATCTTCTATGCGCTATTATCGACTGTCGTGAAGGTGCTTTGCGGACGTAGGCGGCAAGATATATGACATTAATGAGTTCCTTTTTATCATTAATCATCAAGAATGCTTACGTCCACTCCACGTTTAGCTGCCTCTTGTTTATAAGATTCTGCTAATGCATCGCTTTGATAAGTGCCGAGACCGTACTTATACAATTGGGCTAATTTGAGATAACAATAACCATTGTCATTATTTGCTCCTATAGTAAAGTATTTTAAGGCCGTTTCATAATTCTTTTTTTCAAACATTGTATTTAAGAAGAGATCGCCTAAACACGCATACCCCCATCCAGCATCAAATTGAATCAGTTTTTCATAACAATCTTGTGCGTTTTCAAAACTTGGAGTACATCCAAGCCCTCTTTCGAAGATGTCGCCTAATAGGCCATAGTACTGGGCCTTAAGATCAAACCTTATTAGATATATGGGATTTGTAGTGCCTAGACGATTCTTTGCCATAGAGTAATCTTTCAGGTTATAATATGCAATGGCTTGATAGATGCCTTTTTCATTATTATCTTCAAACATATTTGCATAAGTAATCATCTTCTTAAAGTCGTTCCTCTCCCAATAATAGTCACAAAGGTCAAATATGGCATCTGGATAAGCGCTCGTTTGTGCTAAATTATCAAGGATCTTTAGCCCTTTGCTAACTGATTTTTCCGGCCAAATTCCTTGTATATATCCTCTGCCTAGTCCAAAACTGCACCGAATATTGCCCTTCATATATCCTTGTTTATATAGCCTAAACGCTTCGGCATATTTTCCATTTTCTAACAAATAATAATCGCAATACCACATAGCCATATCAAACATACCTTTCCCGAGAGCCTCCTTAGCGTAAGAATTAGCCATTAACGGGATATCTTTGTAAAAGATATATAAACTTTCATATGCGTCACTTCTTAGATTGAACGGGAAGTTTTCATCACGTGCAATGCGTTCAAGAATCACTCTGCCGTTCTTTTTGTTATTAAGAATTCTGATATAAAAGTAAGCGAGGTTTGTTAGATATTCATATTTTTGATTGATGTCTGAGTAGTTATAGTGTTCGATTGTGTCAAGGCATTTTGTTAGATATTCTTGATATTCGTCTCCTGTATTCCAAAATTTAAGAAAGAGTGCCATAGCTTTAATATTGTCTTTATCCTTATATGAAAGAATGGCAGGGAAGATGGCCTCTCGTTGCCCATTGTTATTTAAGATATTGCAATATGATATCAAATCGTCAATAGTCTCAACCGATTCTTTCGGCTCGATGTCATTAAGAACTAATTGCCCGTTTCGAACTGACCAATTCCCAATGTTGTCCAAAACACTCTGTCCGAGTAATAGTGGAGCATCTAAGCCTTTTGAAACGACAGCCCTGACATTATTAAGTACTACTGTGCCTATCTTTACCTCTCTGAGATTGATAAGATAATTCTCTCCTATCTGGCCGTCCGCTGTTTGGGTGTTGGTCAATCCCTTAATGTCGGTTTCCTCCAGATAGCCATTTTTTAGCATAAAACTAGCTTCAGTAAGAGATATGCTTACGGAAGAAGCTCCTGTGTCCAAAATAAAGCGAAGACGTAACCCATTTACTTCGCAAGGAATTGTATACACTCCATTTTCTTCTTTTTTCATCGTTATATATTCTTGGGAAAACACATCAAATGTTAGAGAAGAAATAATAGTGATAAGTAATAACTGAAATGACTTCATTATTATTGAGTATATTATATGGTTTTGAAACATAGCATTAAAGAAAGACACACTTGTCTAATTATTAGAATTGTAATATTCTGGCGGGGTTAGTACTGCTGCGGGGCGATGATGGTGAGGTGGCGGCGGGCGCGGGTGACGGCGGTGTAGAGCCAGCGATAGAAGTCTTCCATGGGGGCGTCGGGGGCAATGCCGCACATGTCGACGAAGACGCGGTCCCATTGTCCGCCCTGGGCTTTGTGGCAGGTGACGGTGTACCCGAATTTGACTTGCAGCGCGCCGAAGTACGGGTCGGCATTGAGGATGGTCATCTGCTGTCGCGGACTCATGGCGGCGGCGCCGTCGTATGCCGCGAGGATGGAGGATGCGAGGTTGCCGAGCTTTTCGCGCGACAGTGCCGGGGTGTCGTCTACGAGTGTGTCGAGGGTGATTTTGGCATCGAATTCGATGTCGCGGTCGGCCAAAGCCAGCCGTACATCCGCCCAGTGCATACCGTAGCGAGTCTCGGTGCTGTATATGTGTGCGACGATGGCCATATCACCGTTGGCCACGAAATCGAGGCCTTTGACGCCGCGTGCACATCGGTAGTTGTTCTTGACCACGATGAGGGGCTCGCCTTTGGCGATGGCGGTGTCTATGTATAGGACATCGGCGCGTATGGCGCGGTTGAAGGCGGCGGCGCGCATATTTGAGCGCGTGATTACGAGCGTGCGGTCGATGCCGTGG
>CAVEDT010000065.1:0-7473 GCA_963614475.1 Roseburia faecis | reverse complement strand
GAAATTGACGGCAAGGTGGTGTTCCTGCGTCGGTTGGAGCGCGGCGGTAGCGAACACTCATTCGGTATACATGTAGCCAAACTGGCCGGAATGCCGGCGGTGATAGTCAACCGCGCCAATGCCATATTGCACCGTCTCGAGGCCAATCGCGACGCCGCAGGTGCCGTGGATATGACAGGCGCCGATGCTCCCAAGCCGCTGAAAGAAGGCGGTATGCAGTTGAGCTTCTTCCAGTTGGACGATCCGGTGCTTAGCCAGATACGAGACGAAATTATAGGTCTGGACATCAATAATCTGTCGCCTTTGGAGGCGCTCAATAAGCTCAATGACATCCGTTCCATCATCACCGGCAAGTCCTGAGACCCGACGTCTGCCCGATGATTTTGTGCAGATGCTGCTTCAGCGGCCGCAGGGTCGTGCCCTTGTCGAGGCATTGACGACGAGCGAGCCGGAAGTGTCGGTGCGCATAGCCGCGCATCGCGGACTCGGTATGCCGCAGAATGTCGATACGGCGCCATGGAATGCGCGTCTGGCATATCTGTCCAATCGCCCGCGTTTTACCTTTGATCCGGCATTGCATCAGGGTTTGTATTATGTGCAGGACGCTTCGAGCGCAGCTCTGCCTACGGTGTTGCGCCATGCCTTGACGCAGGCAGGTATCGACCCGGACGGTGAATTGCGAGTGTTGGATGCTTGTGCCGCACCCGGAGGCAAAACCACAGCCGTGGCGGACGCCTTGGGCGGCGAAGGCACGGTGCTGGTGGCCAATGAGTTTGATCGCACTCGTGCCGGGGTATTAATAGAAAATTTGCAGCGTTGGGGCGACCCGCGCGTCATTGCAACGTGCGCTGATGCCGCATCGTTCGGGGTGCTTCACGGAGCCTTCGATGTCATTTGTGCCGACGTCCCGTGTTCGGGCGAAGGTATGATGCGCAAAGACCCTGACGCTGTGGCCCAATGGTCGCCGGCGTTGGTACGCGATTGCGCGGCGCTACAACGTCGAATTCTGTGCGGACTCTGGGACGCTTTGCGTCCGGGCGGAGTGCTGGTGTATAGTACTTGTACGTTCAATACGGCCGAAGACGAAGATAATGTACGCTATATTATTGATGAGTTGGGCGCTACGCCGCTGTCTACCGGGCTGGAGAATATGCCCGGTGTCTCTCCGGGATACTTTGACGAAAGGCAGACGCCGTTCCCGTGCGCACATTTCTATCCGGGCATCGCGCGTGGCGAGGGGCTGTTTGTAGCCGCTTTGCGTAAGGACGGTGACAGCGCTCCGGCGGCACAAGCCGGTGATATACGTCGTTTCAAGTCTTCCAAACGCAAAAACGCAGCCAAGACACAGCCCGTTCCGGAGGCCGTGCGCCGCATGGTGCGCGGCGATATGGTGTGGAGTACCGATGCCGCCGGGACAATTACGGCCGCTCCGCCGACGGTGGCCGCTATGGTTGCACGTCTCGCCGATGCCGGACTACGCGTCATACTCGGCGATGTGGAAGTGGGCGCAATCAAGGGGCGCGATGTCATCCCGGCACACGCTTTGACTATGAGTCAAATTGTTGACACTGATGCTTTTGTTAAAGTTTCGGTAGATTGGCGAGATGCTGTATCATATTTGCAGCGCAACGCCCCGATATTGCCGGAGAACACGCCGCGCGGCATTGTCCTGCTCACCTATCAAGGCCGCCCTCTGGGCTTTGCCAAAAATCTCGGCAACCGCGCCAATACCCTCCTTCCGTCCAATCGCCGCATTATCTCGCCCCACGTTCCCGACGCCCCCGAGCAAGTCCTTGCCGCTGTCGGAGTGACGCCCGATAATTAAGAATGATAGCGACTGCTATTCGTTATTTTTGACCGATAAGCCGTTTTACTTGGCAAGCAGGCGGTGTCCCCAGCGGCAGTATATGCACTTGCGGGTGTCGCAGTAGGCGGTGCGCAGACGGTGTAGCGCTTGCGTGGCAAAGGCATCGTGGCACTCAAGGCCCATAGAAGCAAAGGTGCGTACCTCGGCAGTGTCTTCGGGCGGCAAGCCTTGGAGCATATATACGGCACGTTCCATGACGGCACCATCGTCGGCGAGGTAACCGCGAGCGTAGACCAAAGGGGCTACAACATTGATTACGAGAATATTTGCGGCGCCTTCGCTCAGCGATGCACTGACCGGGCGTGCCGACAGAGCGGCGGGGCGGTGGTGCGTGGTGAAGTATGGGTGCATCGGCGGAGCGCTGCGCAGTACCGCGACGGCTTCGTCGGCGGTGGCTGCATTCCATGAGTCCGTGGCCACGGCAAATCCGTTGCCGATCATGGCTGCGAGCGTTGCCAATCGTCGGCAGGGCGCATTGGCCGGACGTATGCCGCCTATGCGCCATTGAATGTCCGTGGGGCGTGACAGTCCGAATTTGGCGCTTAGGAAGCTGTAATCGCTAATAAGTCTGAGTGCCACCGGGTCATCGGCGGCGTCTTCGGGCGACGGCAGCATCCCGGCTTGACCAAGCAGTAGCGCCGGTGCCGACAGTGGGTCGGCTGCGTGCTTGAAGAGTATGCGCAGCGGCACACTGCGTGCCGTGCGTTCCATTGCCTCGCCGTTGGCGCCGAAGCCCAGACCGCGTGCCAGAAATTGATATGCCGTTTCCAGCCAATCGCCGTGGTTGCGGTCCAGCAGGTCCAGAGCGGCGTCTGCCTTGGTTTGTAAGCGGTCGTATCCCAGCGAGGTCATCCAGTCGTTTATCCAAAGGCGCGGTATTTCGGCCAGACGGTCGCGACACGGGTAGGCATCACCTATGCGCGGACGGGTGATATTTTCGTATCGTTCGATAACTTCCGGAGCCAAAGGCAATAATGTCTGCGGCACTTCGCGCCCGTCGATGTTGATGCGGCAGTCGTCTTCGCCCACCACGTGCAACACCACGTTGCGGTATGCCGGGTCGTTGTCGTGCTCGTGTATGTGCCAGTCCGAGGCGCGTACATGCACTTCGACATTGCCGACCCATACGGCATGTCCGATACGTATCTTGGCATTGAAGAAGTCCGGTCCCGGTCCGGTGTTGAGCATACCTTGGTCGATGACCTCGATTTCGCGGCCATCGACAGTGCGCAGCTCGGGAGCGCCGCTCCACATTTTATGCTGCCAGATATGTTGCATCAGCATTTCCATACCGTACGCGAAGTTACGCATTTTCCGCGAAACGGTTGGCAGACTCGGGACACTCAATACGCTTGGAAACTTCTGATTTGGATGTGAATCTTTACAGGTCAAAGACCTTGTCCCCACCGACCTGATTCCACAATTTGTATAACGGAAACTCCACAATTTGTATAGTGAAAACTCTACAATTCGTATAACGGAGAAGATAATTGTTTGTGATACAGCAGAAAAAATGTACCTTTGTCCGCGAAACAATAAACAAAGGGAATAGACATGAACGGATACAAACCTCGTATAGCGGACAAGATGTTAAGGCGTAGGCTTATGGGCGTAGGTGCGGTTTTGATACAAGGACCGAAATGGTGTGGTAAGACCACTACTGCAGAACAGCAAGCCAAGAGCATTGTATATATGGACGACCCCGAATATATGGATCAAAACATCAATTTGGCAAGTTTGTCGCCCAAGAATTTGCTTGAAGGGGCTACGCCGCGCTTGATAGATGAGTGGCAACTTGCCCCCAAATTGTGGGATGCTGCACGCTTTGAGGTTGATCATAGAAAAGCAGAGGGGCAGTTCATATTTACCGGGTCTGCCGTCCCCATGGATACGGATGAGATCCACCATTCGGGCACGGGCCGTTTCGCGTGGATGACAATGAGAACAATGAGCCTTGCCGAATCGGGAGAGTCGACGGGCGAAGTCAGCCTTGCAAATTTATTTGCCAATCCCGGGTCGAATATCTTCGGTGTCAATAACCTTAAGATAGAGGATATTGCGTGGTTGATATGTCGAGGAGGATGGCCGAGAGCCACAATCGTAGACAAAGAAGTGGCCTTGGATATGGCATATAGGTATTATGAAGCCGTCGTCAATAATGATATATCACGTGTAGACAATGTGAGGCGCGATGCCGAACGAACAAAAAGAATACTTCGTTCGCTTGCGCGAAATCAATGCGCTCAAGTGCCCATAAGCACTATTTGCGCGGACATAGAGAATAATGACTCATCGGCGTCAAGTCGATTGACGATATCATCATATATCGATGCGCTGAAGAAGATTTTTGTTTTGGAAGACTCGGCGGCGTGGAATCCTAACCTTAGGAGTAAATCCGCTATCCGGTATTCCGAAACCAGATATTTTGTCGATCCGTCTATCGGTGTTGCCGCTTTGGGTATCGGGCCCAACGATTTGGTTAATGATCTTAATACTATGGACTTGTTCTTTGAATCGCTATGCGTTAGAGACTTGCGTGTGTATGCAGATGCTTTGGACGGCTCGGTGTATCATTATCGCGATAGTAGTGGCTTGGAATGTGATGCTGTGATGCATCTGCGTGACGGTAAATACGGCCTGATAGAAGTAAAATTGGGCGGAGAGAAAAATATTGAAGAGGGGGCTAAGAAATTGAAACGTCTTGCCTCGATGATAGACACGTCCAAGATGAATTCACCGTCATTCCTTATGGTGATTACGGCAACCTCAAGGTATGCCACACGTCGTGAAGATGGCGTGTATGTAGTGCCTATCGGTTGCTTAAAAGACTAATATCTTAACACATCATTGGAAAGTGCGACCACATCTCGTATAGAGGATATTCCACAATTTGTATAGTGAAAACTTCACAATTTGTATAATGGAAACTCCACAATTTGTATAACGGAGAAGATAATCAGCTGTCTTGCAGGATGATAATGAGTGGCTCGAATCGCTCGTTTCAAAACGAAAAAAAAGGAAGACGGCGATGGCGGAAAACGGGGGCCGTCGCACGGCGGATGGAGTGGGGTACGGCACTGTTCCTGATAATGGCAAGGGGCGAGATAAGGGAGCCTTGATGAGAGCTTTGAAGAATGAATGTGTAGCAGTGGCGAGGAGATGAATGCCGATGAGAGACACTATGTGGAGCGGTGTGCATAGGAGGGTAGAAAGTTTGGGGAAGAAAACGTCTGTAATGCCGCGAAAAATTCGTAAATTTGCGGCGCAATATGGACATCCTCGAAAAAATACGACAGGAAATAGCACCCGACATCGATCGGCTCAATGCGCTTATAGCAGAACAGTTGGCCACGTCTAACCCGTTGATGGATAACGTGATTACCAATTATCTGAAAAGTAAGGGCAAACTTATTCGCCCCATTATAGTGATGCTGAGCGCTCAGCTTTTCGGCCCGGTGACGGACAAGGTGTTGCGTGCTGCAGCGTCTGTCGAGTTGTTGCACAATGCTTCGCTGATACACGACGATGTCGTTGACGGCTCGACGATGCGTCGCGGTCGTCCGACGGTCAACGCTATGTGGGACAATCATATAGCAGTGCTTGTGGGCGACTTTTTCGTGTCTACATCGATGCAGCAGGCCATAGTTACGGGCGATACGCGCATCATCGAATCTTTGTGTCATCTGGGCAAGCTGTTGAGTCTCGGCGAGTTGGATCAGATATATAGTGCACGTTACCATAACCTGGACGAAGATGCGTACTTCAAGATTATCGAGTACAAGACCGCTTCGCTATTTGTGGCGTGCTCGCATATGGGATGCTATGCTCAGGGTGTAGACGACGAGCGCAAGGAGCGCCTCAGCGAGTTTGCGCGACTGCTGGGTATGTGCTTCCAGATACGTGATGACATCTTTGACTATTTCCCGGCGCAGCAAGACACTGTGGGCAAGCCTACGGCCAATGACTTGCGCGAAGGCAAGATTACGCTGCCGCTGCTGCATGTGTTGCGTACCGGCACCGATGCGGCCAATGCCGAGATGGTGAAATTGAGTAAGAGTCAGACACTCGACGAGAACGATATTGCCCGTCTGACGGCTTATGCCATAGACGGTGGCGGCATCGATTATGCATACTCGGTCATGGAAGATATGCGTACACGCGCCGTCGCTTTGCTTGATGACTTCGATGATAGCGTGGCCAAGAAGTCGCTCATCGAGTTGTTCGGCTATATTATCTCGCGCCGATATTGAAAATCCGATGTGGAACGAAACGACTTTGTGTCAACAAAAATATTCACTTAAATACTTATTACAAAGATGAAAAAATCCATTAAGACTATTGCAGCATCGCTTGTTGTAGCCATCGCAGCGCTTGCTCCCGCGCAGTCGCATGCCGTAGACTTCGGCATCCGTGCCGGTCTGGATGTTACCGTTCCCGGCGACCTGAGCGCCGGAATCGTATCGGCGGATCTCTTCAAGGCCGGATGCGGCTTCCATGCGGGTGTCGTGGCCGATATCGACCTGATATCCAACTTCTACTTGGAGCCCGGCTTGTACTTGGTATATCACAATACAGGTACGGATATCGAACTTACTGATGACGAGGGTATTGCTCAAAACCTCAAGGCTGATGTGGCTTTGCGTCAATTCGGCTTCCAAATCCCGGTACGCTTGGGATACAACTTCAACCTGGGTGTCTGCGACCTCAAGTTGTTCACCGGCCCGAGCTTCGGCATCGGACTTACAGGTAAAATCAAAAATGCCGATGAAGTTGAGATAGACTCCGATCCCTACGAGGATTTTATCAACCGTTTTAATATGGGTTGGAACCTCGGCGCCGGCGTTGTTGTCAGCCGCTTCTATATCGGCGCCGACTACACTTTCGGCCTCAATAACCGTCTTAAGGGCGACGGCGGATCCTGGAAACAAGGCTACCTTGCCGTTTCGATAGGTTACTACCTATAATATAGACGGCGCATAAGGCGCACAAGACATAGACGGGCACCCGATATCGACATCGGGTGCCCGTCTGCTCTTCAGAGGAAGAGCATGTCTAACAAAAAAACCAATGAGGAGAGAACATAAAACACAGGTCTATAAGCCGAAAGACTATGAACCGAAATACTTGCGTAAGTCGGTTCGTTTTAGGTACGGTCGTGCACACACGTCGGCAGGTGCAGGCATGCGGTCGGGGGATTAGGAACGGCTCTGTCGTTCTTTCAGGTCCTTTAAGATGATTTCGGTTTGCTCGAGGACAAAGTCTCGGTAATCAAAGAAAAAATATGTCGGATTATAATTGTCCGACTCCGGATCCATAGAATTGTAGAAGTCTTTGGCTTCATCCCAAATGGCACGGGCCACGTCTTTGCGTAGTTTGCGCAGCATCTTGCGATACTTCGTACCCGCACGGCGCGCCATGTAGGCCAAATCATCGTCGTAGTAATTCAGTTCGCCACATTCGTATACCACGTCGCATATGCGGTAGCATCGTGCGGCCGTGACGTAGTCGCGAGCTTCTTCGGCGGCTCGTGCGGCTCGCCAGTTATCAAAAATAGTGCAGCAGTCACCCATAATGATGTATTGGATTGATAATGTTTGATATAGATT
>CAVEDT010000064.1:0-7534 GCA_963614475.1 Roseburia faecis | reverse complement strand
ACCTTTGCGGGGGCGTTTTCCCCGACACGGACGCAAAATAGACCGACTGCCGCAGGCGAAACAAAGGCTAATGATTAGAAAAAACGGGAAATTTTTGGCTGAAAAGGAAAATTGTTCGTATTTTTGCGCAATAAATGCTGCTGAGGGGAGTTGAAAACGCCGAAGGCTTTGAGTAGACGTGATATTCCGAAGGCTCCAAGGCTTTGAGGTCTGAAGGCTCCAAGGCTTTGAGGTCTGAAGGCTCCAAGGCAGGTATAATGAGACGTTATGGCAAATGCCGTATAAAATGTCGTATATTTAGACGTTATGGACAATATTTTGCTCTTTTCGACACGCGACGAGCTGACGCGCATACGACTGGAACGTGTGATGTATTTTGAGGCGGATGCCAATTACACGAAGGTCGTGTTTTCCAACGGGTTGACAGCTACGCTGTTGACCTCGCTGGTGCATCTCGAGAAACTCATAGCCGGGGTGCTTATCGAGAAAAACAGCATCTTTGTACGCATCGGCAAGCGCTATATCATCAATAGCGCTTATCTGTTCCAAATCAACGTCTTGCGTCAGAGACTGGTGCTGAGCGACTTGATGTCCTCGTATACGGCGACGCTTTCGGTGAGCAAGGATGCCTTGCGTAAGCTCAAGACGCTGTATACCACGCCGGTACGCCGCAGCGTTGCGGATGCCGAGGGGGTGCTACCCCGTACTGAAGACAAGGATGCTTCACAATAGCGACCTGCTGTAGGGGCGCAATACATTGCGCCCACCCGGCAAGAAATTATCAAAGCAAACATATTATAATATAGATATATGCAATCTCAAAGCATTCTCATAGGCCGTCAGGGGCAGCAGCCTACCGCCATCGACGATATGTCGGTGAGCAAGCGTCATCTTGCGGCCACGCCTATGGCCGACGGACGGTGGTCCATAGAGGACTTGGGCAGCACCAACGGCACGTATGTCAACGGGTTGCCCGTGGTCACGGCTGTCGTCGATGCCGACACTCCGCTGATGTTAGGGTCGTTGCAGACCACGCTGCGACGACTGCTGAACCTCGCGCCCGCATCCGCGGCCAAGCCTGCGGCAGCACCCAAGCCCGAGCCTTCAAGTGCCGCCGTCAAGCTCGAACCTAAGTCTGCATCCATTCCGATGCCCGCCCCGGCTGTAGGTGCTGATGGCAGCGTGTCCATAAAGCATCTCGAGGCCGTCTACGAAAAGTACCGCCACGACACCCTGGCGATAGCCCGCCGCCGCAATCACGCGTCCGTATACCGCATATTGCCTATGGCCATAGGTATGCCGCTGGTGATGGGCCTCGTCGGAATGTTCACGACCGACATCGCCGTCAAGGGTGTATGTATGGGCGGACTGATGGCCCTGGGTTCGGCTCTGACATTGCGCATGATTCCTATGGGTGACCGACTGGCCGAGGAGCAATTCGACATCAACCGCCGTTTCCAGGTCGACTACAGTTGTCCGTGCTGCCACAACTTTATGGGCGCTGCCAAGCCCTACGAAGTCCTTGTCAAACAGGGCCAATGCCCGTTTTGCAAGGTCAAGTTCAGAGAGTAAGCCCCGAATAGTCGCGATAATCCATAGCTCTCATTATTCCTATAATTCCCATTCTTCCCATTCTTCCCATCCAAGATTATGAAATCTAAGACTCGCCGTCTGTGCCTGCTGACTTTGACGTTGCTTTGCGCGATGGTTTCGCGTGCCTCCACATATATTGTCGCGGTCGGCATCAACAATTATAAATATGTCACGTCGCTGACCGTCTCCGAGGACGATGCCCGCGCCTTTGCCCAAATGTGCAAGTCTTATCCCGACTTGCACGTCGCATTGGTGACCGGGTCTAACGCCACACGTGCCAATTTGATTAATGTCATCGGGAGCCATTTTGCCAAGGCCAAGGCCGATGACTCGCTGATATTCTTCTTTTCGGGCCACGGCGTGGGCGGCGGAGTGGTGGCTTACGACACCGAGGACGAAAGCGAAAGCGAGATATTGTCTTACAAGGTTTTGGCGCGACTGATGAAGCGCTCGCCGGCGACGCGCAAGGTCATCATTATCGACTCGTGCCACTCCGGGTCGTCGCGCACCACCACCTCCTCGTCGCGCAAGGTGCGCCACAATATCGGCGACCCCAATACGATACTCTTTATGTCGTCGCGCACCGACGAGTATTCGCTCGAAGTGCAGGGCATGTCCCAGTCGCTGTTCACCTATCATCTTTTGCGCGGAATGCGCGGCAATGCAGATGCCGACGGCGACCGCAATGTCACTGCACGCGAGCTCTTTCGCTATGTCAGCGGAGCCGTGCGCCGCGACTCGCAGAACAAGCAGCATCCCGTAATGTGGGGAAATTTTGATGCAGGATTTGTGATTATGAAGTACTGAACACATGGAAACCGAACAGATACTACGCATAGAAGACATCGCGCGTGTGGAGGCGTATACACCGCACTTTTCGCGCATGACAGACAAGTACTTGTGCTGGCGCCTCGAGCCGGGGATGCAGCCCATAGCCACACTCGAGCACCCTTTGCGCCTCGATGGTATGGTCTTCGTGATATGTCACCACGGCAGCCTGCGCCTCGAGATCAATTTCCAGGAATACCACGCGCAGGACAATACCCTGGTAGTCATCAATCCCAAGATGCTTTTCCGAATCTTTGACCTCGACTACTCGGCCATAGACGCATACGTGCTGTTTCTTTCCTCCGACTTCCTGTCCGATGTCAATATCGACCTCAATGCCATCAATATCAGGTCGTTGTTCCAACAACATACGCCGGTGACCACGCTGACTTCGACCGAGACCACGCTATTCACGCGTTTTCTCGAATTGTTCGGACTCATCGCTGCCAATAACGCCGACAGCGTGTATTCGCGCAACACGGCGCGATCGCTGGTGTCGGCGTGCGTCTATCAGCTACTTGAATTCAACTTTACGCGCCTCAACCGTATAGAGACGCAAATCGAGCAGCCCGTCAACCGCCGCCTGGCTTACGTGCGCGACTTTATGCACCTGGTACACAACGACTATATGCGCCATCGCGAGGTGTCATATTACGCCACGCAGCTGTACATCTCGCCCAAATATCTCTCCATGATTGTCCGCGAAGCCACGGGCCGTTCGGCCGCCGATTGGATCAACGAATTTGTAGTGCTCGAAGCCAAGAATCTAATCAAATTCTCCGGCAAAAACATCCAGCAGGTGGCTTATGCCCTCAATTTCACCAATCAGTCCGCCTTTGGCAAATACTTCAAGCATCTCACCGGAATGTCCCCGTCGGACTATCAGAAATCTTAAAAAATCAAAAAAAACGGTTTTTTCCCCTCGACACAGTCACAATGTGTACATTTGCACGTCCTATGTATAAAAGGGCAAAAGAATGTAAAGTCGTGAGCCGAGGGATTCGGACATACGATTTTTCGGTTCTTAGCCTTCCCGGGGCATCATTGCAGCCACAACGCCGCTTGCTTCGGGTCGGAGGACGAACTTTAATCCTATTGAAAAAGAGTATATGAACAACCGAATCTTAAGATTGCTTGCTGTGGCACTGCTTGTGCCGACAATGGCACAAGCGCGTCAGATTAGCGGCGTAGTCTTATCCGAGAGCGACTCGACTGCCGTCGTGGGCGCCGTTTGCGAATTGAGTTCCGAAGCCGCCGCGACCCTCAAAGCCGTCGGTGATGCCGACGGAGCATTTTCGCTTAATACACCCGGCAAAAATGCCGCGACACTCAGCGTCTCCGCCGTAGGATACGGTCAGGCCGAAATCGTGATACCCAAGGGCGGCCACGACATCAAAGACTTGAAGATTTACCTTCCGGACATCAAGACACTCGAGGCGGTGACCGTCACGGCTACGGCCGCCACGATGCGCAACGGCCGCACCATCGTCTATCCGTCCGCGCAAGAAGCCTCCGCCTCGGCGTCTTCCGTCGAATTGTTCCAGAAACTTCCTCTGCCCGGCCTCCTTGCCGACCCCATCAATCGCTCGCTGAGTGTCGACGGGGGGGCGCCCATGATACTTATTGACGGTGTTCCGTCGGCTATGAGCGATGTCAATACGCTGAATGCCAGGGATATCGAACGCGTAGAATACTCGCGCGTCACCCCGGCTCGTTATGCCGACAAGGGATACAAGGGACTACTGCAGATTACACTCAAGCAGCGTAACGACGGCGGCAGTATCGAGTTGTGGGCACGTAGTGCTACGGCCACCGCCTTTGTAGACGACCAGGTCGATGCCTCGTATCATCAGGGCCCGTCACAATTCAAGCTAAACTTCTACAACTCGTGGCGCAACTACCAGCGCGTCTATGACAATACGACACAAGCATACGTAGGAGATGACTTCCGCGTAGACCTCGAGACGCACGACCGCAACCCGTTCAATTACGTAATCAATCATTTGCAATTCGGGTATACCTATCGTCCCAACAGCAAGACATTGTTTTCGGCCAAACTCTTCGGCGGTATCGACCCGAGCAGCCGTCGCTACATCAGCTCCACCAAGGACTCGTATGCCGGTGATTACGAGAGCACAAGCAAGACCAAAAACAAGAGCAAATCTCCGTCGCTCGACTTGTTCTTCAAACGGGATTTCAACGATGCCAATTCGCTGGAAATACAAGCCGTGGGTACACTCCGCTTCGAGGATTACAACCGTCTGAATACATATTACATCGATCCGGCCAATCCGCAGAATTACGAGGTCGAAATCGACAATACGCGCCGCTCGCTCATCACCGAAATTGCCTATAAGCACCGTTTCGGCAACGCCTCCGAACTGGGCGCCGGATTTCAGAACACGCTGTCGCACAGCCGCAATAAATACCTCGGCACCGATTATTGTCCCATACTTACCGAGAACAATAACTATGGCTATGTCAATTACAGCTTTACCGTCGATAAATTCAACTTTTGGCTGGCCTCCGGCGTCAAACTCTTCTGGATGGAAAACGGCGAGAACAAACGCAACTTTGTGCGCAATCTCAGCAACGTCAATATCAACTGGAACATCAACGACAAATGGGGACTACAGGCCAACTTCAATTATTCGCCGAGCATCCCGGGTTTGTCCGCACTCACCGACTACGAGCAGCAGACCACGCCCTACTTGATAGACAACGGCAACCCCGACCTTAAAGTGGCCGAATACTTCAAATACCGACTGATGGCTTCGTTCTCGCACAAGAAGTTCTTTGCCTCGCTGACAGCGTATTACAATAACGCAAACAATCCCCGTAGCGATGAATACTTCTACCTCGGCGACAAAATATTCCTGAGCCAAACGGTCAATTACAAGACAAACGAAGGCGCCGGCGCATCGCTCCAACTGAAACTCAGCGGCATAGCCGGTTTCGGCGCCAACGTACGCCTCGATGTCGACTGGACCCATACGCAGGGTACCACATGGAACAAGAATTTGACGACATTCTATGCCTACGGCAGTTTTTGGTGGAGTCGCGGCCCATGGACCGTCTCCTATTGGCGCAAAATCCCGTGCAAAAACCTCCACGGACCGTATATCGGTAAGGAAGAAAACGGCGATGGCCTGTCCGTAACCTTCCGCCCCGACAAGCACTGGATGCTGCAAGCCGGATGGTGGTATATGTTTGCCCGCGGTACCGAGTATCCGCAATGGAACATCTCGACAACGGCACCGGCGTACTGTGACCGCTATATCAAGGACAACGCCAATATGGTGGTGATATCGGCCAGCTATACCGCCGACTTCGGCAGCATCTTCCGCAGCGGCCGCCGCAGCCTCAACAACGCCGACAACTCCTCGTCCATTCTCCAGCTGTAACATTTGCTGCTGATGCATAAAGTGCGCGCCCTGTCCTCCGAGAAGGAGATAGGGCGCGCCTTTGCGTTATTTAACATTTTGTTATTATCTCAAAAGCCTTCTATGTCAAAAAAATGTGCTAATTTGGCCGAGCCAAACGAGCCTCTTTGCAGTCACTTGCGTTGTATCGGATGATACGGCTGAGGTCTGTGTCAATGTGCTTGCTTTGGGCCGAAAATACGATATATAACCCTAATGACTAACCTCCCGGCGTGTTCGGACTGTCCGGGATAATAGAAAATCAAAAACCCGTATGAAAAAAATCTTTACACTGGCACTGGGCGCGACCTTCGCGCTTACCGCTTTTGCCGAACAGGATCATATAAGTCTGCTCGGTGTGGATTACACCGTGGACACTCTGTCCCACGCCAAAGTCGGCCCGGGCACCACTCAGACACAGCTGCGGCTCGAAGGCCCCAGCCCCCTCAACGTATTCTATCTCACGGTGGACCGCACCACGCCCAACGTCACCATACGCGCCGTGAGCGGCACTGACAAGGTGGCCGGAACTTCGCGCACCTCCGTGATGGCGCAGACCAAATCGACGGACGGATTGCAATACTTTGCAGGCACCAACGGCGACTTCTATTGGACCAGCGGTACCGCTACCAACGGCACTTCCAAGGTGGGCACGCCCACGCACTCCTTTGTCGTCGAAAGCGAGCCTTTCCTGACATTCAATGAGGGATGCCAATTTATATATGACAACGACGGTGTGCCGCACGTACAGTATCTCAACTACTATACGGGTACGGCCGAATGTGGCGATAAGACCACGTCCTTCAAGGGTATCAACGACCCGGCCAGCGTCGCTGACGGACTGACCCTGTACACCCCGCGCTTCTGGGGCAGCACCAACCAAAACGACCGCGCCGGCAACTGCTACGAGGTGACGGCCAAGCTGGTGGAAGGCGAGAAATTCATGGCCGGCGGCAAATTCAAAATCGTCGTAACCTCCGAGGCCAATACCGACGGCGATACAAAAATTCCGGATGACGGCTTCGTACTCCACGGCCGCGGCGGCACATCTACGGGCAATACCGGCGCCGCCGATTTTGTTAAGGGCCTCAAGCCGGGTGACGTCATCACCCTCGACAACGTCATCCTCGACGAGAGCGGTCAGCGTCTGTATCCGCGCACCATCATCTCGGGCAGCAGTAAGAATGTCGGTCTTGGCGAAACCATCACCATCGAGGATGCCGCACGCCATCCGCGCACATGTCTCGGCTACTCCAAGGACCGCAAGCAAATCATCATGATGGTTATTGACGGCCGCACTACTGCCAGCGCCGGCATATCCATCCCGGCACTGGGCGACGTGATGCGCTATGCCGGAGCCTATGAGGCCGTGAATGTCGACGGCGGCGGCTCGTCCACGCTGTACACCCAGGCTCTGGGCATCCCCAACCACTGCAGTGACGGTAGCGAAAGATCTGTCTCCAACGGCATCTTCGCCGTGCTCGAAGCTCCCGAAGACAACGAAATCGCCGAGCTGCAATTTGCCGACTGGACCGTCAAGATTCCGTCCCTGGCCGTATACACCCCCGTGATCTATGCTTACAATAAATACGGCAAGCTGATCAACGCCGACTACAAAGACTATACACTCGAATGTCCCGCCGGTTTGGGCGAAATCATCAACGACGGACACTCGCTGATGTCCGCCGAAG
>CAVEDT010000063.1:0-7630 GCA_963614475.1 Roseburia faecis | reverse complement strand
GGATTTATCGTGGCATTGCAAGACGCCACAGCGTACATACGCTCCGGTATATACAAAAACGTGCTGGTAGTCTGCACCGAGAAAATGTCTTCGATGATAGACTACACCGACCGCTCGACCTGCGCACTCTTCGGCGACGGTGCAGCAGCAGCCTTGATACAGCCCACAGACCAACCCGGTACGGGTGTCATCGACGGTCTGTTCCATGTAGACGGCAGCGGCCTCGAGCACCTCGTGATGCTTGGCGGCGGCTCGGCACACCCCACCACACAGGAGACGCTGGACAAGAAATGGCACTTCCTGTTCCAAGACGGACGTCATGTATACAAAAACGCCGTAACCGATATGCTCACCTCCACCCAGGACATCATGAAGCGTAACAACCTCGGCGTAGACGACATCGACTACATCGTACCGCATCAGGCCAACCTTCGCATCATCGAAGCCGTGGCTCAGCGTGCCGGCATACCTATGGACAAAGTATTGGTCAACATCCAATACCGCGGCAACACTTCCGCAGCCTCCATACCCATCTGTCTGGACGAGTATAAGCATACGCTCAAGAAGGGCGACAAGATCATCCTGACAGCCTTCGGCGCCGGATTTACCTGGGGCGCGATGTACATCGTCTGGGATATGTAACACTCGGCAGCGCGGCATTCCGTTCCGCACGCCCGCATACGGCACGCGGAGCAGTCCACGCCACGCAGCCAAAGCATTGATAGCACCTTCGCGGTGCTATCAATGTTATATATAGACAATCACGGGGCGTCAGCCTCGGGCTCACATACCGCCACACATTCAAAGCCAAAAGCTATGGAACATAAGCATAAATCCGGATTTGTAAACATCGTCGGCAACCCTAATGTCGGCAAATCGACACTCATGAACGACCTTGTAGGCGAACGAATATCCATCATCACCTCCAAGGCGCAGACCACGCGTCATCGCATCATGGGCATCGTCAACGCTCCCGAGTACCAAATCGTATTCTCGGACACCCCCGGTGTACTCAAGCCCAAGTACAAGTTGCAAGAGTCCATGCTCGAGTTCAGCGAAGGCGCACTCACCGACGCAGACATACTGCTCTACGTCACCGATGTGGTCGAAGATCCGACAAAAAACGCCGACTTCGTGGCGCGCGTGGCCGCTGAGAGCATCCCCGTGCTACTGGTCATCAACAAGATAGATCTCCTGTCAGGTCAAGACAAGCTCAACGAAATATTCGACCGCTGGCATAAGATACTGCCCAAGGCCGAAATATTTCCCACGTCGGCCAAAGAGCATTTCAACGTCACCAACCTGATGAAACGTATCGTCGAGCTGCTGCCCGAAGGCGAGCCGTATTTCGGCAAAGACGCCCTCACCGACAAGCCGGCACGCTTCTTCGTCACCGAAATCATCCGCGAAAAAATCCTGCTGGATTACGACAAGGAAGTGCCTTACAGCACCGAAGTCATCGTCGAGAAATTTGACGAAAAAGACACATCGATACACATCATGGCCGTTGTATATGTCGAGCGCGATAGCCAAAAAGGCATCATCATCGGCCGCGGCGGAGCCATGCTCAAGAAAGTCGGGACACAGGCACGCAAAGACATCGAAGCATTCTTCGGCAAACGTGTATTCCTCGAGATATTTGTCAAAGTAGAGCCTAATTGGCGCAACCGCGAAAACAAACTGCGCCAGTTCGGATACATCGAATGACCGCACCGAGACCATCCACATCCACCATCACCCACGACTAACACCAAGACACCATTATGGGAAAACTCGTAGCCATCGTCGGACGCCCGAATGTAGGCAAGTCCACTCTCTTCAACCGCCTTACCCAAACACGTACGGCCATCACCGACCCCACAGCCGGAACCACGCGCGACCGACAATACGGCAAAGTCGACTGGAACGGCATTGAATTCTCCATAGTCGACACCGGCGGATGGGTGGTCAACAGCGAAGACATCTTCGAAAACGAAATCAACAAGCAGGTCGAACTGGCCATTGAACAGGCCGACGTCATACTCTTTGTAGTGGACTCGATGAACGGTGTCACCGACCTCGACGACCACGTTGCGGCCATCCTTCGTCGCAGCCGCAAGCCGGTGATTTTGGTGGCCAATAAGGTGGACTCCAACGAATGGCAGTACAACGTGCCCGAATTCTATTCGCTCGGCTTGGGCGACCCCTACGGCATCAGCGCTGTCAATGGCTACGGCACCGGCGATTTGCTGGACCAAGTAGTAGCCAAACTCCCCGAGCAGGAAGACGATGAGACCAAAGCCCTGGCCGACATTCCCAAATTTGCCATCGTCGGGCGCCCCAACGCCGGCAAGTCATCACTTATCAACGCTTTTATCGGCGAAGACCGACACATCGTCACCGACATCGCCGGGACAACACGTGACTCGATATACACACGCTACGACAAATTCGGCTTCGACTTCTATCTCGTAGATACCGCCGGAATACGCAAGAAGAACAAAGTCAACGAAGACATCGAATACTACTCGGTCATCCGCAGTATACGCGCCATCGAGGCCTCGGACGTCTGCATACTCATGATTGACGCCACACGCGGCATCGAAGCCCAAGATGCGAACATCTTTTCGCTGATACAACGCAACCGTAAAGGACTTGTAGTAGTCGTCAACAAATGGGACTTGGTGCAAGACAAGAGTCAGGCGGCAATCGCAACCTTCGAAGCGGCTATACGCAACCGTTTTGCTCCGTTCACCGACTTTCCCATTATCTTTGGCTCGGCACTGACCAAGCAGCGCATTTTCAAAGTCATCGAGACCGCTGTGGACGTCTACAAAAACCGCAAGCGCACAGTGCCCACCTCGCAGCTTAATACATACATGCTCGAAGCCATCGCCGCATATCCCCCGCCATCCAACAAGGGCAAATTCGTTAAAATCAAATACATCACCCAGTTGCGCGGCGCGGTCATCCCGACATTCATATTCTTCTGCAATCTGCCCCAATGGGTCAAGGACCCGTATCGCCGCTATCTGGAGAATAAAATCCGCGAACGCTGGGAATTCCACGGCACGCCCATCGCCATATTCATGCGCGAAAAATAACATCCGTACAGCCTAGTAGACGAGACCGCACGACCGAACAGACGTAGATGAGAGCCGGATCGGATGATATATCCAAAAAGCAATTTTATAGAAATTTGCTCGAAAAATTGTAACTTTGCACTATACTTACGCCGCAAGGCGGTAGAATATCGTTGCACACCCATTTTACACAGAAAAAGACAGCAATGAAAGTAGCTATTGTCGGCGCCAGCGGCGCTGTAGGGCAGGAATTCCTGCGTGTTCTCGACCAGCAGAATTTTCCCATAGAGGAATTGAAGCTTTTTGGCTCGACGCGTAGCGCCGGCAGTTCTATCGTTTTTCGCGGCAAGAATCACACCGTACAGCTACTTAGGGACGAACCAGAAGATTTTGCCGGCATAGACGTAGCTTTCGTCAGCGCCGGAGCCGGAGTGTCACGTCAGTATGCCGAGACCATCACCGCACGCGGTGCCCTGATGATAGACAATTCGAGCGCCTTCCGTATGGACTCCGATGTACCCCTGGTAGTCCCCGAAGTCAACGGCGCAGATGCCTTTGACACACCGCGCAACATCATCGCCAATCCCAATTGCACAACAATACAGATGGTGGTTGCTCTCAACCCCATCAACGCGCTGTCGCCCATCGAATCGGTATACGTCTCCACCTACCAGGCCGCCAGCGGCGCCGGGGCCTCGGCCATGGCCGAACTCGAGCATCAGCACCGCCAGATAGCCGACGGCGAAGAACCTACCGTCGAGAAGTTTGCCTATCAGTTGGCCGACAACGTTATACCCCACATCGACGTATTCACCGACAACGGATACACTCGCGAGGAAATGAAAATGCACCTCGAGACCAAGAAAATAATGCACGCGCCGGACTTGCAAGTCAGTGCCACCTGCGTTCGCGTTCCGGTGATGCGCGCACATTCGGAAGCTATATGGGTGCAGACTCAGCGAGCCATCTCGGTCGAAGAAGCCCGCAAAGCCTTTGCCGAAGCCCCGGGAGTGTCTTTAATGGACAACCCGGCAGCGCTCGAATATCCCATGCCGTTGCATCTGGCCGGCACCGACGACGTATACGTAGGACGCATACGCCGAGACCTCGCCAACCAACGCGGACTGTCCTTCTGGTGCGTAGCCGACCAAATCAAGAAAGGCGCAGCACTCAATGCCGTCCAGATTGCGCAGTACCTAATGGCGCACAATCGACTGCCGCGCTAAGGCCCGAAACCGGCACCGCACACCCGGTTTCGTGCGCATAAGCCGCACACGCAATATCCGTCCATCACTATCATTCAGAAAAAACAAACAGCATCACTATCTGACCTAATATGCCTCCCCACCTTGCGCTGCTTGACGTGCCCCCGCTGGTGACACAACCCGTACCGATATTCTTCATCGTTCTGGTGATAATATTGACAGCGCCGCTTTTGCTCAATAAGCTCAAGATTCCGCATATTATAGGTATGATTGTTGCAGGTGTTGTCATCGGCCCGCACGGCCTCAACGTGCTTGCCGCAGACGAGTCTTTTTCCATCTTCGGACAGGTCGGACTGCTGTACCTTATGTTCTTGGCCGGCCTCGAAATCGATATGTTCCATCTGCGGCTCAACCTGCGGCGAGGCCTGTTTTTCGGCATAATGACGCTGCTGATACCGTTGGGCCTGGGCGTAGTCACCAGCTACTACATCCTCGGTCTCGACCTGCTCACGAGTATGCTTCTGGGCGCCATGTACGCATCTCACACGCTCATCTCCTACCCCGTAGCCGCTCGCCTGGGCATCACCAAGGCTCCTGCGGTAATCATAGCCGTCGTAGGCACAATCATAGCCGTTGTAGGCGCGCTACTCGTCATTGCCGGTACTGTCAGCGTGGCACGCAGCGGCGAATTCAGTTGGGCCGAAATGTTCGCCCTGCTCGGGCGTATAGTTGTGTACTGCCTATGCGTCTTGTACACCTATCCGCGCATCACACGATACTTTTTCAAACGCAACGCCGACAAGGTTCTACAATACGTCTTTGTAATGGCTATGGTGTTCCTGTCGGCATGGTTGGCCCAACTCATAGGACTTGAGGCCATCCTCGGGGCATTCTTTGCCGGATTGGTGCTCAACCGCTATATACCCACGGCTTCGCCTCTGATGGGCAGTATCGAATTCGTAGGCAACGCGCTATTCATTCCCTACTTCCTGATAAGCGTGGGTATGATGATCAACCTCAGCGTTGTATTCGAGCGCGACACACTCATCATCGCCTCGCTGATGATAGCCGTCGCCCTGGTATCCAAATGGCTCCCGGCATACCTGTGCCAAAAACTCTCGAGCCTTGACAAGCACAGCCGCGGCGTCATTTACGGACTCACATCGGCGCACACCGCCGTAGCCTTGGCCGTAGTGGCCCTTGGCAATACCTTGGGGATGCTGGACGAACGTATACTCAATAGCACGGTGCTTGTCATCCTCGTCACCTGCGCCGTAGCGCCCATAGTCACAGCCGTTTCCGCGCCCCGACTGCGCATTTTGATGCTCAAAAAAGAGGAAGAAATCGGAGCCGAAAGCACCGCCACGGGTCATCGTGTACGGCTCAACAATACACTTATAGCCGTACCCAACCCACAACTGGCTACATCCCTCGTAGACATGGCCATGCTGATGCGCAACGACCGCGGCAAGCACAATTTCTATGCCCTGCACGTGCGCAACGACAACAGCCCGGCTGCACGCGCACTGTCACAAAAGACGCTTAAGGTGGCACGACATACGGCCGCAGCAGCCTCCGTGGCACTCGAAGCCATCGACCGCTACGACCTCAACACCGTCACCGGCGTACTCAACACCATCGAGGAGCGAGACATCACCGAAATCATTCTCGGCTTGCACCGCCGCAGCGCCGTATTGGACAGTATTTACGGAAACAAAGTGGATACATTGCTACGATCGACCAACCGTATGGTCATCATCACACGCATGTTTATACCGGTATATACCGTCACGCGTATCATCGTTTACGCACCGCCACGTGCACAATATGAGACCGGATTCAGCCGCTGGGTACGTGCAGTGGCACGTCTTACGCGCCAAATCGGATGTCGCGTCATATTCTGCTGTCCCGACGAAATACAGCCGCATATACGCGGCGTGATATACCAGGAGAACTACGGCATACGCTGCGAATTCCGTCAAGCCGAAGACTGGGACGACTTCATCCTGATTTCAGGCAAAATATTGGATGATGACCTATTGGTGGTAATAGGCGCTCGTGTCAATTCGGTATCGTACAACCAGGATATAGCCGGGATGCCGACATTCCTGCAACGCAACTTTTCCACGACAAATATCGCAGTTATCTATCCCGAACAATTCGGGACAGCCGTTCCGTCCACGACATTCGTCGATCCTATGGCCAGCGACATCACCACCGCGCCCTCGCCATTGTGGCGACGTCTGCATTCACTACTGCATCCACGCCGATCCTAATAACCGGCTCACGACAGCAAGACACAAAAAGCGAGGTAAGGCTCAGCCCTACCCCACTTTCTTTTTCCTACTAAATATTATGTTACAACATTTTACAACAGCTACAGCGTCACACGACGCGAACGCACCTGCGTGCCCATAAACGTAGACGCTATCTTATCAAAGCGCTCGGGCAAGTCCGTAGTCATATACGTGACACGGCATGACGCATCTTGTTTGCCGGGGCATAATCGCTCATCCATTTCGGGATGCCGGTGCAAATAGTCGATAAGCGACGGTGCCACTATGCGTCCCTGCGTAAGGATGCGCACGTGTTCGGGAAGATGACGACGGATGACTGGGATTAACAGCGGATAATGCGTACAGCCAAGTATCAACGTGTCTATCTTATCATCCTCGGCCATAACGGCCTCCAGGTCTTTACGTACAAAATAGTCCGTTCCGGGGTTGTCCAATTGCCCGTTCTCGACCAACGGCACCCACATGGGACATGCGTGCGAGGTCAGCCGATAGCCGGGGCACATCTTAGCGATTTCGATGTCGTAGCTATGCGATGCAATGGTACCGGGCGTTGCTACAATACCTATATGCCCATTAGTATCTATACCGGCAAGGTGCTCGACCGTAGGGCGTATCACGCCCAGGACTCGGCGCGTAGGATCATCGCTGCACGGCAAATAGCGTTGCTGTATAGTGCGCAATGCCTTGGCACTTGCCGTATTACAGGCAAGTATCACCAGGGGGCACCCGTAGTCCCACAGATAGCGCGTAGCTTGCAGCGTAAAATCGTACACCAAGTCAAACGACCGTGTTCCGTAAGGCGCACGTGCGTTGTCACCCAGATACGTAAAGCGATATTGCGGCATGGCTTCCGCCAAGTCGCGCAAAACGCTCAGGCCGCCATAGCCCGAGTCAAAAACGCCTATCGAGGGCTGTATCATTGTCCGGTCGTATCGTCAGTCAGTTGTCCGGTCGTATCGTCAGTTGTACTGAGTCTTATTGTCAGCAGCCCAGACGCTTGCGGATGGTTGCGGATTGCTCTTCGTAGCCGGGCTTGTCAAGCAATGCAAACATATTGCGCTTGTAG
>CAVEDT010000062.1:0-7660 GCA_963614475.1 Roseburia faecis | reverse complement strand
CTTCATGGGCTGCGGCAAGACGACTTTGGGCCGAGCCTTGGCCACGGCTTTGGGCGTACCCTTTGCCGACCTTGACGATGAAATTTGCCGCCGCATAGACGCCGACAGCGTCAACGACATCTTTGCCCGTCAGGGCGAAGCGGCTTTCCGCGCCCTCGAGACCGAGACGCTTCGCTCCATCGCGCACACTTCGGCAGACACCGAGACATGCCTCAAATCTGACGCGGCAGCGGCGGAAATCCTCGGCACGTCAGCGGCAACCAAGCCCGGCACGACAGGCACAGCCGCCTCAGCCATACCCTCAGTCATAATCGCCTGCGGCGGCGGAACGCCTTGCCATGCAGGCAATATGGACGTGATGCTTCAAGGTGGCACCGTCGTATGGCTTGACGCCGATGAGGACTGTCTGGTGCGGCGCCTGACAATATACGGCGACAGCCGCCCGCTGGTACGCAATCTCGATGCCGAGCAATTGCGCCGCTACGTACGGCAAACACTGGCGCAACGCAGCGCCGACTACGGCCGTGCCCATCTGCGCTTCGACAGCTCCAAGCTCGAAGACGCCGAACAAGTCGCAGCCTCTGTCCGCCTATTCATAGACACCCTCATCTCCAACTAACGTTCTGACAGCCATGACACAGCCCACTCCTCAAGAACAACCGCAAGCGACCGCATCGCGCCAACGCTACCTCACACTCGGCATCCCGGCGCCCGTACGCGACCGACGCCTGCCGCTGA
This sequence comes from Roseburia faecis, assembly GCA_963614475.1. GTDB lineage: Bacteria > Bacteroidota > Bacteroidia > Bacteroidales > Muribaculaceae > CAG-873. Next base: position 6,922 of record CAVEDT010000062.1, on the reverse strand, counting down.
CGCCCGAAGCCGCCGCCATCATCAGCGAGTACGGCATTGAGGTGCGCATACAGAAAGGCGCCGGCGCTTTTGTCAACTACCCGGATGAGCGCTATGCCGCCGCCGGGGCGCGTCTGACCGACCGCGCCGAAGCACTCGACTGCGACATCACGGTGTCCGTCGAAGCACCCTCGGCCGATGACGCCGCACACCTGCGTCGAGGCGCTACGCTGCTGACCTTGGAACCGCAAGTGGACAATGCCGCAGCACTCAAAGCCCTGCTCGAGCGACGCATCTGCGCCATATCCATGCGCCAAATTCGGGACACGGAAGCACGACATCCGTTCAGCGACATCCTCGGCGAAATTGCAGGACGTGCCGCCGTCACTATGGCCGTAGCTCGCCTTGCCGAAGTGGACGCCGACACCACCGCCGGCAAAGGCATACTCATCGGCGGAATTGCCGGAATCGTACCCTGCGAAGTTGCCGTCATCGGTAGCGGCATCGCCGCACGCGCCGCCGCTTCTGCGGCTTTAGGCTTGGGCGCCACCGTACGCCTTTTCGACGATGACACTTACGGGCTGCGCACCGCCATGGACGCTTGCAGCGGACAGCTGATATGCAGTGCGATGCAGCCGCACGTATTGCAAAGCGCAATTGCCATAGCCGATGTCATCATCCTGACACCCACGGCAATGCCGTATATGATTTCGGCGGCGTCTATGTCTGCAGCCAAACGCGGCGTCCTGGTCTACGATATCTCGGATTTAGATATATGCCCCGTGGCGATGATGGACTCGGTGGACTTGGCGGCCGTCCAAACACGTCATAATCATCCGCATGGCACCGTATGCTTCCGCAACCTCAGCGCCGCAGTACCGCGCACCACGGCTATGGCCCTGAGCAACGCCTTGGTATCGCTGCTTCCCGACCTCGTGGACACACGTGGCGTCAACAGCATCGCCAGTCTCAGAAGCGGCATACAACGCGCCGTATACACCTGCATGGGACACGTCACCGATGCCGACCTGGCGCGCTCGATGTCCCGGCAGTTCATAGACATCGCGCTGCTCGGACGCCTCAGTTGAAGCCCCGATGACTTGCTCCGCATTGGCCGGTAAAGCGCTAATAATGGTAAAATAGTCCTAATAGCGCTTTACGCTCGACGTTGTTAAAAAAATTAGTGGTAACTTTGTCTTTCCGACAGCCGCAAGGGTCGTTTCGTCACCGACAAAAAGCCGACAACGACACACACCGCGGCATCCAAACATCGCATACACAATGAAAATTGGCAATTTAGACCTTGGCGACCGTCCGGTCGTATTGGCTCCGATGGAGGACGTGACCGACGCGTCCTTCCGCTTGATATGCAAGGAAATGGGAGCGGATATGACCTATACCGAATTTGTGTCCGCGGACGCCCTGATACGCAATATCGCAGCGACGACACGCAAATTGCACATCAACGATGCCGAGCGCCCCACGGCTATACAGATTTACGGCCGCGATGTGGATGCGATGGTCGAAGCCGCTCGCATCGCCGAAGCCGCCGGGCCGGACATTCTGGACATCAATTTCGGATGCCCGGTCAAAAAGGTAGCCGGCAAAGGCGCCGGAGCGGGAATGTTGCGCGAGCCTCAAAAAATGCTCGAAATCACTCGTGCCGTCGTTGATGCCGTACACCTGCCGGTGACCGTAAAGACTCGCACCGGATGGGACCACGATAGCCGCATCATCGTGGACCTGGCCGAAGCCCTGCAAGACTGCGGCATAGCCGCCATCACCGTACACGGGCGCACGCGCTCACAAATGTACACCGGCACGGCCGATTGGGATATGATTGCACGCGTCAAGGCCAATCCTCGCCTGCACATACCCGTCATCGGCAACGGGGACATCACCTGCGGAGCCGAAGCCTTACGTGCCTTTGCAGACAGCGGCGTGGACGCCGTCATGGTAGGTCGCGCATCCATAGGCGCGCCCTGGGTATTTCGCCAAATCAAAAACGCGCTACTGAGCGGCGACCCGGAAGCCGGAGACGGTCTGACGCTGCACGACAAATTTGCCATACTGCGGCGTCAGATACGCGAGAGCATCGAACGCATAGATGATTACCGCGGCATCCTGCACATACGGCGCCACTTGGCCGTAAGTCCCCTATTCAAGGGCATACCTTCGTTCCGTCCCACACGCGTAGCTATGCTGCGTGCCGACACCCCGGACCAATTGGCCGCAATACTGGACGACGTGGAAGCGATGCTTGCAACCATGGACGGCAAGACATCCAAAGACAACTGATACAACCATATAGCCAATCAAATATATGAATATCACATTATACTTTTCGATTCGCAAAGCAGCCGTCACGCTGGCGGCCGTCTTCGCTTTGGCCGCTGCAACACCTGCCACAGCTGCCGATTACGAGCTCAATGTCAAGCCCTTTGACGAACTGCAGGTGGTCAACGACATCAATGTCATATACCGCTGCAGCAACGACTCGGCCGGATACGTGCGCTTCAGTTGCGACCCGGACATCTCGTCCAAGATTTTATTCTCAAACAACAAGAACAAGCTGAAAATCGAACTTTCGGACGAAATCACCGATGCACAACGCCACCGCCTGCCCACAGTCACTGTATTTTCGGCATTCTTGGGTAAAGTTGAAAATTCAGGTGACTCGACCGTGTACGTCGATACACCGTCGCCGGCCGCCACTTTCAAGGCTCGCATCGTAGGCAACGGCACACTCATTGCCCGCGGACTATGCGCCACCACCGTCGAAGGCAAAATTGCCACCGGACACGGACACTTGGTGCTGGCCGGAGAAGCCCAAACCGTCAAACTAAACAATACCGGAACCGGGATCATCGAAGCCGGAACCATCAAGGCCACCATCGGACGATGCTCGATATACGGCACCGGGTCGGTGGACTGCTGGGTGACAAACGAGCTGACAGTCACGGGCCTCGGCTCGGGCAAAATATATCTCAAAGGCACCCCAACGACCAAAAATCGCACACTCGGCATCAAGATCATCCCCGTACAATAATCGGACAAAGCGAGGCCCCCGGCCGGCACAATACGTGCCATAACATCAGCGCATATAGCCACTTAAATCAAGCACTTAAATGGTAGACGAGCAAGACAGCAGGACAGACGCACAGCAGGACAACCTCAAGCGACGTACGGCACGCTCCATGAAATGGAACGTCATCGACCGCTTCGGGTCGCAGATACTCTACGCCGTCACCGGCGTGGTGCTGGCTCGACTGCTATCTCAGCACGACTTCGGCCTTGTAGGCGCAGTGCTTGTCTTCCAGGCTTTTGCATCGCTACTGATAGACAGCGGACTGTCTTCGGCCCTCATCCAGCGCAAGGCGCCCACCCGGCTGGACTACTCCTCGGTGCTATGGTTCAACATCATAGCTTCCTTTGCGCTGTATGCCATATTATTTATAGCAGCGCCGGCAATCTCCGAATGGTTCCACGGCGGCGACCAATTGACCGCCTTGGCACGCGTGATGTTCCTCTCGCTGCCGCTCAACGCCGCCGCCATCGTCCAGACCAATCTATACACCAAACAGTTGAACGTACGCCCGGTAGCCATAGCCAATGCCATCGGACTGTGCGCCGGAGCCGTCATCGGAATATGGTTGGCCTTCGCCGGGTACGGAGCCTGGGCCATAGTATGGCAGACCCTCACCGTCGCAGCCGTCAAGACATTGATGCTGTGGATTATGAGCCAATGGCGACCGCTGTATCGGCTTTCGTGGAAAGCCTTACGGTCGTTTGCAGGCGTGGGCGCCGGCATGATGCTGACCTCTCTGCTCAACACCATATTCCTAAACATCTATGCCTTCCTTATCGGCAATCGCGTAGGACTGGTATCACTCGGCTACTACAGTCAGGCGGACAAGTGGAGCAAGATGATGACCGCATCCCTCAGCCAGGTACTCACCTCGACATTTGTCCCGGTGCTGTCAGGCGTACAGGACCAAGCCGAACGTTTTGCGCGTCTGGCCTCTAAAATGGACCGCGTCACCGCATACATCCTATTTCCCGTATTGGTCGGGCTGGCCGTATGCGCCACCCCGATATTCCATATACTCTTCGGCGACAAATGGGACGCATCCATCATACTATTCCAACTATTATTGGCGCGTGGAATATTCACCGTCCTCACGGGTTTGTACTCAAATTATCTTCTGGCCCTCGGACGTGCGCGCACCATATTTTACCTGGAAGTGCTGCGCGATGCCGTGGCTTTGGTAGCCATCGCCATCACCTTCCCGTATATGGCTTTGAGTACGACAGATAACATCGTGCTCGGCGTCGAAATTCTGTTATGGGGTCAGCTTGCAGCAGCCATTGTCGCTTGGGCGGCATCACTCATCGCCGTCAGTCGCGCCACCGCCGTGCCCATACGACGCTACCTGGCCGATATAGCACCCTACGCCGCCATGGCCGTAGTCATCGGAGCCGCGATGCTGGCCATCGGCAACGCCCTCGGCTCCTCGCCCTGGCTGGCACTCCCGGCACAAGCCGTGTTCGGCGCCACACTATACTTCATCGCCAACCGCTACCTCGGCTCTACGGTCCAAAGCGAAGCCCTGGCATACATTCTGCCTCGGCGCAAAAGCAGCAAAAAGGACGCGTCCAAAGGCCGATAAACAGCCCCGAAAAGGCCTGCCTACACCGCTTTTTTGCCTCGCATTGCAACATTCTACACATCAACCCTTTCGCTATTTTCCACCAAATATTTTCGGGCAAAATGTGCGATTTCCACCAAATGTTTTGACGTGAAATGTACCGTTTCCACCAAATGTTTAGAATCGACTTATCGGAATAAAGGCGTCCTCACTCGCAAATAATAGCGTATAGGTCAAATAATCGCCACCGAAGGCTCTCTTTACAAGAGCTGTATCATATAGACAGGTATACACTCCGTATCGCCATCTCGTCTATAATCCTTGGTGTATACCAAATACTTACGAGCGATACGCGACGAATATTTGTCAGCAAACGCATCCAAAGACGCATGCGCTATGTATCCCGACGATTTGACTTCGATAGCAGATATTTTATGCCCGTCCGCAATGAGAAAGTCCACTTCGTAGTATTTCTTCCCGTCATCTTTAGGCATAACATGATAGTACAATTGGTGACCGGAAGTACGCAATGTTTGCGCCACGACGTTCTCGTACACATAACCGAGGTTGGTGTGCAACTTGTCCCTTAGAAGTTTTTCGTAGATGTTATTGTCTACAAAATCTCGATCCTTAAATGCCAAGGATACAAACAAACCCGTATCACACGTAAACATCTTGAAACGGTTAGTATCCTTAGACTGGGCCATACCCACATTCGGATCGCTCGTATTAAAAGCCACATTTGCCACCATCGAATCGCTGATAGTCTCGATGGCATCAAATACTGTTTCTTTACGACCCGAAAACACATCCGAAACCTTATAGCGCATCCTGTTATGAGCCAATTGAGCGGGAATAGCATCGTACAAAGCCGAGAGACGTCCGCTTCGATCAATTTTACGCAAATCATCCTCATACAAGTTTAAGATGTCTCGTTTGACACGATCGACCGCAGCAAAATTGTTTGTATTTAAATATTCGTCCACCGCCTGCGGCATACCGCCGATAAGCATATACAGACGAAAATCTCTCATCATCTGACGGTGCGCAATATCACCCAACGGCATCTTTGAATCAAAGGCTTTTTGCAACAACGGGATAGTCGCCGTGTCACCCAATGCCCAACGGAATTCTTCATAGTCCATCGGGAACATATCTATCCGCGTTTCTTCGCTCGGCAAAACGATATTAACACTCGAGGTCATGACCGAAATCAACGAGCCGGTTTCAATATAATCATAACGACCATCCTTGACCAGATGTTTTATTGCCTGACGTGCCAATGGCTGTTGCTGCACCTCATCAAACACTATTACCGACTTTCGTTTTATTAATTGTATATGATATATCAGCTGTAATCTCAGAAACAGATAATCAAGATCCGATATATCCTTAAACAAATCAAAAACTTCGGAAGGTGCTTTAGAGAAATCGATGATAATATGCGATTCGTATTCCTGCTTTGCAAACTGCTCAACAACAGTAGATTTGCCTATACGTCTTGCACCTTGCACCAATAATGCGGTTTTGCCGACACGCTCTCGCTTCCACTGAAGCATGCGGTCATATATCTTTCTTCTAAATACAGTCATAATCAATAATAATATTACACGCCTATTAACATCCGCAAAGTTAGTCATTTAAGCCATTTCCACCAAATGTTTTCGGGCAAACTGTGCGATTTCCACCAAATGTTTTGACGTGAAATGTACCGTTTCCACCAAATGTTAGGGGTATTTTTCAAGCTATATTTTCGGAGGACGGTGAAGGATGGCAGAATATTCCGTAGGACAAGTGCGTGTATCGGAAGACCACAATGAGTCAGAGAATTTCGGAGAACATCGGAGAATTTCGGAGAGCGTCGGCGGGCGTCGGCGCCTACTGGGAAATACGGATCGGGCGTTTTTTTTGAGGCTCAGGACTTGGCTATGTCAAATAATTTGGCTTAGTTTGCACGTCCCAAGCAACCACAACCTACCGGGACTCAAAGATGGAACACGCAATATTTTATGCCATAATACCCATAGCAGTCGCGATGATGGCCGGATACATCGGCGGAAAGCGCGGCACCTTTGACGCCGCAGCTGCCGGCGTCCTCAATCGTCTGGTGCTCAATATCGCCCTTCCGGCCGCATTATTCGCATCCATAGTACGTGCCGACCGCGACTTGCTTCTGGAGAATATCCGCCCGACACTGGTGGCATTGACGGGCATAATGCTATGCTTCATACTTGTATATGAGATATATAAGCACTGCTTCAAGCACAACGGCGGCAGCGAAGGAGCCATAATGG
>CAVEDT010000061.1:0-7737 GCA_963614475.1 Roseburia faecis | reverse complement strand
ATTGAGTATCCGTTGGCCTGTGGACTTGTACTCGGCGCAGCCCTCGGTACGGCCATTACCCCGGTACTGGCATCGTTGAGCGGCAATATAGCCGCCAAACGCACCGCCGCCGGCCATGTACTATTCAATGTCCTGGGTATGACATGGTTGCTGGCCGTGTTCCACCCCTTTGTCAATATGTCCGCGCACCTGACCGAATGGCTCGGGTTGGGCGACCCCACCGAATTGTACAGATACACCACCGAGCTTAAAGCCACCGACCCGGCAATGTACAACCAGGTGATGGCTAATGCCGCTCCGTCGGCGCCCGATGCAGTCATCGCGCACCACCACAATATGATTACTCAGTTGCAGGTGGCTATGTCCTTCGGTCTGTCCGTGTTCTATACGACATACAAGCTGATCAATGTCTCCATAATGATATGGTTTACGAAATGGTATGTACGTATTGTCGAATGGATGCTCCCGTCGCGACACAAGGAAGATGAAGAATTCTCACTTAAGTTCATATCCGGCGGCTTGCTCAACGCTTCCGAGCTTAATATCACTCAGGCCGAAAAAGAAATCGGCGTATATGCCGAGCGCGTCGGTCGTATGATAAAGATGGCGCAAGACCTTGTGCACACCAAGAGTAACAGCGTCGACTTCAATAAGCTGCTTTCGCGTCTCGAAAAGTATGAGGACATCTCCGACCGCATGGAAATCGAAATCGCCAAGTATCTCAACCATTGCGCCGAAGGACGCCTGTCCAATGACTCGAAGTTGCGCTTGACGTCTATGCTCGGTGTCATCAGCGAAATCGAATCCATAGCCGACTGCTGCTATGGATTGGGCAAAATCATGGCCCGTAAGGCCCAAAGCAACGTCGAATTCAACGACGATATTATGGCCAATATAGACACCATGTTCGGCTATGTCTCTGAGGCTATGACAATGATGAACGGCCTGATAGCCAATATCCAAAACCCCGAAGAGCGCAAAATCATCGACAGCTACAATAAGGAGCGCGAAATCAACAATATGCGTAACCAACTGCGCAGCGAAAACGTCACCAATATCAACAGCGGCGTATATCAGTACCAGGAGGGCATATACTATATGGACATCATCGGTACGCTCGAAAAGACCGGCGACTATATCATCAATGTCGTCGATGCCGTCAAGGAGCAATACCGTCATCAGCACCGCAACGCATGATAGCGGTGGGGGGACGACTTCGAAGTCTCCCATAAGGACGTACGCTGTCACATAAGAAAAATCGGCGGGTCTGCACCTTAAAAAGTGCAGACCCGCTTTCATCCATACCCCGGGAGAATTAAATCAGCCCGAGCCAGTTTTTCTCGTCCCTCGAGAAAATTTATAACATTCCACTCATGTTGCTGCGTTTTCAGACTTTTTTCGTAATATTGCACTTGCCATTGATTTTACTATGGGTAAAATAACTATAAAATGTCGTTATCATATCATCTATTAATTAGCAAATAACACTCCATTATGACAGCGTATTCTATCCCACTTCTTCCACTTTCCTATGATTTGGAAACTAAGGACATTCTAAAACAACTGAATAATGCCAATAGGCGATTAGCGGAGTTGAACGGCGTTGCTATGACCATCCCTAATGAGAACATCTTGGTCAGTACTCTTACCTTGCAGGAGGCAAAAGACAGTTCTGAGGTCGAGAATATAGTAACAACGCAAGATGATCTCTATAAAAATGCATCTGAATCGTATTCCGATTACGCAATCAATGCCGCAACTAAGGAAGTATTGAATTATCGGGAAGCATTACAACATGGCTTCCGTTTAGTTAAGGAGAAGGGAGTTCTGACGTCTTCAGTCATAAGGGAGATTCAAAAACTGCTTGAGCATAATTCCGCAGGCTTCAGAAGCATACCCGGAACCACTCTGAAAAGTTCAGATGGCAGAACCGTGTATACTCCTCCGCAGTATAGAACGGAAATTCTCAATTATATGGATAATCTTGAATCGTTTATCAATAATGACGATATTTCCGAGCTTGACCCCCTCATCAAACTGGCGATAATTCATCATCAATTTGAGAGCATTCATCCTTTCTATGACGGCAACGGAAGAACGGGACGAATAATCTGTGTACTCTTTCTTGTCCTTACCGGCCGGTTGGATCTTCCGATTTTGTATCTCAGCAGATACATTACCCATAATAAGAAGAAGTACTATGAACTTATTCAGGACATTAGAGACAAGAATTCGGACAACGCCGATGAATGGGAGGCCTGGATTCTCTTCATCCTTAAAGGTATTGAAGAGACCGCTATCGAGACAACAAGGCTCGTGAAGGGAATTTCCAAGCTTATGGCGGACTTCAAGTCTGTCCTTCGTCCTAAATTTGGAAAGCAATACCGACATGAGTTGCTGAACAATCTTTTCTTCCATCCCTATACTAAAGTGGAGTTCTTGGAAAATGAATTGATGGTAAGCCGTGTAACTGCTCAGCGATATCTGAATTTATTAATGGAAACAGGACTTATTGATAGGGTCAAGATAGGGAAGGCCTATTATTACATCAATGTTCCTTTGATGAATTTATTCATGTGCGTATCCGATGTGGATGATAAGTCAGCGGTCAACTCCATTGAATCGTGTTCTCCGCTTATTTGATAACTGTTCACAAATCTTTTTTATAGAACATATTCGCAATTTGTTGTTCATGAATTAGGGTTTTGTGAACAGCAACACGGCATTGGTGCTCAGATTTGACCGATTTATGAACAGCAATACAGCGAAGTTGGGGGAATAATAAGGAGAAAAAGGCATATCGGTCAAAACGGGTGTACCAAGAATTTACATCCTTTCCACATTTTAACGTCGGGTCACCCAAGATAGCCAACTCAATTTTCAAACAAAGCTGATTTTCAACACAAAACACGACATCCACTGATTATGCTGTCAAAGTCAGGAAAGAGCAATACCGTCACCATCACCGCAACTCCTAATCGCGCGGGAGGACGACTCCGAAATCTCCTATAAGGACGTACACTGTCTCATAAAAAATCGGCGGGTCTGCACTTTTTGCGATGCAGACCCGCTTTCATCCATAACCCGGGAGAATTAAATCAGCCCGGTTCTGTTCTTCCTAATTCTATTCGTCATCGTCGTCATCGCGACTGTTGCCGTTATCTTTTGGCACGAGTTCGAAGAAGCCGCTGATTTCCTGCTGATCAAGCGCTTGGCGGACATTGAAGCGTTTTACCTGATCTTCGTATCCCTTTTTGCAGACCTTGATTTCGATGGTGACATCGCGCGAATTGGCGTAAGTCAAGCCGTTGATGTTGAAGCTTCGTGTTTCCTCGATAGGCGTGGTGGTCATGTATGTCTCATTGGTATTCTTGACTTCGGCGGGAACGCTCGAAATCACACGCCAGAAGACACGTGCACCGCGCGGATCAGAGTCGAAGAACCATCGAATGATGGTCTTCTCGATGTCGGTCTTGCCGGCATTGTTGCGGTCGACACGCTGACGCTCCTGATTGGCCGTCAGAGTTGTTTCCGAAGGTTTGGGCGCCGGTGCGGGAGCAGGTTGTGTTTTGGGTTTGGCTTCGGGTTTCTTGCGAAGTTCGCCATAGACTACGGCGTTGTTCTCGAGCTGCTTCTTTGAGAATACGACGACTACAGTCTTGGACTCATAGCCTTTTTTGACGAACTGGAACATCAGAGTCTTGTCTGCCATTTTCTTATTGAGGGAGATAAATGCGGGTGTCGTAGGGCTGACGAGTTCGCCGTTGAGGTATACGGCAGCGCCGTCAGGGTCGCATGCCAGAGCCACTTGGTAGTCCTTGGCTGAGGCGGTCATCGTCGTTGCCGCAACGAGCATACATGCAGCGGCAAGACATTTTATTAGTCCTTTCATAACTGTTGGGAGTATTTGATTGATATTGATGGCATTTGCTTACTTCTTCTTAGAAGATTTGGAGGAAGAGGAGGATGCGTTTCGAGAGTTTCGATAGTTATTTACGGCTTTCGGCACGAGTTCGAAGAAGCTGCTGATTTCCTGCTGGTCGAGGGCCATGCGCACGTTATATCGCTTGACTTGCGTCTCATAGCCGCGCTTTTCGATTTTGACTTCGATGGTGACGTTGTTTGAGTTTTCGTAGGTGAGACCGAGGATGTTCAGCGAACGTGTTTCCTCCAAGGGAGTGGTGGTCATATAAGTTTCGTTAGTGTTTTTGACTTCGGCCGGGACATTCGAAATCACGCGCCAGGATATGCGTGCGCCGCGCGGTTCCGAGTCTATATACCAGCGTACAATGGCTTTTTCCATATCCGTATTTCCGGGGGTGTTGCGATTGACGACTTGGGCTGTGGGCTGAGGTTGAGGCTGAGGCTGGGGTTCAACGGCGACGACAGGTTCGGCTTGTGCCGGAGCGTTTGCGTCTTTTTGCAGCGTGACGTCATATACATCGTTGGAATATACCATCATTTTGCCGGTAGCGGCATCTATGGCAGCAGGGATTATACCCAAAAAGATGTTCCACCAGAAACGTCCTCGAATCTTGGTGTCAAGCATGAAATTTTGCGGGGTGTAACCTTCTCTGGATGCTTCTACGCGCTTTCCTTTTAGTTGATTCTTTAGATTGACCGTCGCAAATCCGTTGTCTCCGACAAAGCCTAACTGTACATTTTTGTCGGCGTCTTTCAGCTGCGTACCCGGTACGCCTTTGAACGTGATTTCTTGACTGCCCTTGGTGGTGAGGGATGCGCAAGCAGACGATAACAGCAGAACGCCTGCTGCCGCGAATGATAAAATGATTTTGTTTCTCATACAGAGTAATTTGTTGTGTGCCGTTGTTGCCCGGGACGGCATTTACACAAAAAAACGTGGGCAACTTTGCCACGTCTTTGGTTGAGGGTCCTGAGAAAACCTTGAGATGCAGATGGGGCAATAGCAACCCACGTATACAATACGTGAGAAACTATCTTGCTCGTACTCGCATCTCTTGTGGAAAATTTCTCAGGTTTTCAACCAAGAGCGAAAAGCAAAACGTTTCTGTTTTTATATTCTAATATGGTCTACCTCTGTAGGTGCCGCAAATTTACGGCATTTTATCCACGCGGACAAATATTGCCGCATCTTTTTCGGCTTTTTGATTTGGGCGCTGTTTTCAATCGCCTGTGCCTTTGGGTTGTGCGTACTCGTTGTATGCAGTGATTTGGAATTGCGGCAGCGTTAAAAAACGCCAAAACGGACTATCGTGGCAAACTTTGCGCCCTCATCCGATTGTTACAATAGTACCACGGCGGATACCGGACTTCGGACATCGAGTGGCAAGACAACTGAGCATAAACATCGAATTATGGTAAATACGGATACACGTCATAAAGGCGAAAACAGTAACGAGATGCGAAACATTTATGAACATCACGACGAGCAACGCTTCGTCGTTGTGCAGCCCGAACTGCCATACGCGCCCGACGGCCTTGTCCCGGCAATTTCGGCACGTACCGTTCAGTATCATTGGAACATACACACTCGTACATATATAGATAATCTCAACCGCTTGGCCGCAGCCTCGGATTTTGCCCGGACTTCTACGGAGGACATTATCCGCGTCGCCGATCCCGGACCGCTGTACAACAATGCTGCGCAAGCGTGGAATCATATTTTCTATTTCTTTGGTCTGTCGCCCGCCGGAGGCGGCGAGCCTACGGGCGACCTGGCCGAGGCAATGAAGCGCGATTTTGGCAGTTTCGAGCAATTTTACGATGCATTTACGGACGCCGGCACGGCCGTATTCGGTTCGGGATGGGTATGGCTGACGGCCGATGCCTCGCGGCACCTCGCTATCCATGCCGGATCCAACGCCTTCAATCCTTTGCGGCAAGGCCTGGTGCCGCTGCTGACGGCTGATGTCTGGGAACACGCATATTACCTTGATTATCAGAACCGCCGTAGTGAGGCATTGCGGCGATTGGCCAATGTCATCGATTGGCGGACCGTCGAAAATCGCTTTGCACAGGGCGCGTTATCTTCCGAATAAATACGATCTCTTTGAATGAAAGCAAATATGACACATCAAGTCTCATCAAATCAACATAAAAGATCTCTTAGGGTTAAGCAGAATAGACAAAAAACGTAAGATTGCACAATAAGCATAATGTGATGAATGGAGAGAGCGGCAGCCGTGAGGCCCCCGCTCTTTTGGGGTATTAATGCGAGCCTGTCGGCCGGCGTATTGCAAAAAAACAAGGAATAAGCGGCAGAGCATTTATGAAATCTGTCGCTTGGCGTCCATGCGGGACGCAATTGTGCCCTCGTGCCTTCGTGTGGTTTACTCTTTGATGCCGTAGGCGAGGTCGCCGGCATCTCCCAGTCCGGGTACTATATAGCTGTGCTCGTTGATGTTGTCATCCACGGCGCCAAGCCATACGGTGGTGCGGTCGTTGGGGAAGTTGCGCTTGATGTATTCCACGGCTTGTACCGAGGCAATGACCGAGGCTACGTGTATCTTGGCCGGCATACCTTTGGTAATCAAGGCGCGATAGCTCAGGTCCATGGACGCACCCGTGGCAAGCATCGGGTCACATATTATAAGAGTTTTGCCTTCGAGGCGCGGCGAAGCAAGGTACTCGATGCATACATCGAAATTCTCCTTTTCTTTGTACTTGCGATATGCCGAAACGAAAGCGTTCTCGGCTCCGTCAAAAAAGTTGAGAAAACCTTGGTGGAAGGGCACGCCGGCACGGAAGATGGTGGCAAGTACTACCTGCTCGTCCGGAACCATACATACGGCCTTGCCTAATGGCGTGGTGACATCCAAGGCCTTGTAGCGCAACGTTTTGCTGATTTCATAAGCCATAATTTCGCCTACACGTTCGAGGTTGCGGCGAAAGCGTAGCGGGTCTTTTTGTATCTCTACGTCACGCATTTGCGACAGATATACTCCTACCAGAGAGTTCTGTGCGCCAAAGTCTATAATTTCCATATCCAAATCTTTTGGGTTTGTTTGGAACACAAAATTACGCATATTCCCCGAAAAACAATGCCGCTGTCAAAAATAATTTTGCCGAATGGCAAAAAGTGCGTACCTTTGCACTCGGGTAAGTCCTACACGACCAGCTCCCTCCCAATTCCCCCAGGTCCTGACCGAAGCAAGGGTAAGAGGTTGAGCGGTGCGATGTAGCAAGCTTACCCTTTTTTTGTGTACCCCCAAGCGATTGGATGCCCTTGCAGGTGCAATATCCGGAGAATTATCTGTAAATTTGCACCCACGGAACATTACCTCCGACAGAAAATCCGCATATACGATGACTAAGACACGTATCACATTGCTATCATGCGCGTTGGCCGCCTTTGCCACAGCCGCCACTGCGGCGTGCTCGTCCAAAGGCAGTGCCTCGACCTCCGAGAGCGACAGCGTGGCTCAGGCCGCGATGCCGGAGGTGCCTGCGGCCAATGCCGACAGCCTCTATACATACGTCGAAGCCCAGACAACGCTGGGACCGCGCACGCCCGGCAGTGTGGCGCATACCCGATGTGCCGAAATGCTCAGGACGCGACTGGCCGCTGCCGGTGCCGAGGTATCCACCGCTGCCGGATCCGGGACATTGGCTGACGGGACGCCCATACGCTTCGAGAATATCTTCGGCCGTTTCGGCGATGCGTCACGGCGGCGCGTACTGCTGCTGGCGCATTATGACACAAGACCTTGGGCGGACGAAGACCCCGACCCTGCAAATCACAATACGCCCATAGAC
>CAVEDT010000060.1:1541-7796 GCA_963614475.1 Roseburia faecis | reverse complement strand
GAGTTGCGAAAGCCAAGTCATACGGCATTGACCGCGGAGGTTATCATCATTGGGCTACGGTATGGCGTTACCCGGCCACCGTATATTCCCCTTCGCACTTTGTTCGAAACAATTCCGACAGAAGACAAAGCGCGAGACCAAACAATTGACATATCCGAAATCGGAGTGGATACGGCACACGGCCGAGATAGATACCATCCCACGAAGGTTTCGGCCCGGATACTCGCTACGTAGTGAGAATACCGTTGCGGCTAAGGCTGTTGCGGCGATAATTGTCCTACATACGGTAGCGGATATATTGGAGTTAGTAAAACGAAAAATAGCTATAAAACATATATTTGAATAGCAAATAAAGCAGATACTTGTCAGAGTTCTTAGGCAACTTTCAGGTACTGACATTGACTCAAAAATAGATAAAGACGATAAAACCAAAACGATAAAGTATGGTTACATCAATACGATTGCTTACCGTATCCACACTGATGCTCGTGGCGTTGATATGTCGCGGGCAGCAAGACATGAGAGGCGTTGCCATAGAGTTTCGCGCGGGCAAGGCCACAATCGACACGACCTTTCGCAACAACGCGCAGGGCGTACGACAGCTGCGACAGTTGGCGGAGGATGTGGCGCGTGATTCCAACTATCGGTTAACGTCTCTCACCCTTGGTGGATATGCCTCTCCCGAAGGTAGTTACCAATTGAACAAACGCTTGGCCAAGCAGCGCTGCGATGCTTTGCGTGCACTTATAGCCGAGCGCCTCTCAGTTCCGGACAGCATAGTGCGCTATACCATGGACTCATACATCCCTTGGGACCAAATGGAAATGATGGTGCGCAATTCAAACATCGAAGACAAGGACAGTATCATTGCCGCCCTTCGCTCCGACAGCACCATGGTGCACTACGGCAACGGTACTACCATCGACGGACGCGCCAAGGCCATCGAGCGAAGTCGCGGTACGGATGCTTGGCATCGTCTGCAGCGAGCCATATTCCCGCGTATGCGTCTGGCTACAGCAGTATTTGTCACCCGTCGTATCACCCCTGCGCCCGAAGTCGGACGCTTTGACACGCGTCGACCCTTGCCGATAGACACCCTGCCCGAGCCTGTACCCGAGCCCGAACCGATACCCGAACCCGAGCCGGAACCCGAACCCGTTCCGGAGCCTGTCCCGGTGGTCGAGCCGCAGAATCCCGATACATTACAGAATCTCTTTGTCAAGACCAACCTTGTGGGGTGGGGCTTGATAATGACCAATATAGCAGCCGAATATCAATGGAGCGACCATTGGAGTGTGACACTGCCGCTGTATTATAGCGCATGGAATTACTTTAAGAGCACGCGCAAATACCGCACCTTTGTCGTACAGCCCGAAATACGCTATTGGTTCAACGAGCATGTATATGCCGGAGCGCACCTCGGTTTGGCATACTACAACTACGCCAAGAATGGCGAGTGGCGCTACCAGGACCACGACGGTAGTACTCCGGCATTGGGAGGCGGCCTTAGCGGAGGATGGCGTACGGCATTGTCCAAAGATCGGCATTGGTGGCTGGAATTGACCGCCGGCATCGGTGTCTATAGGCTGCATTACGATGTGTTCCACAACTATCATAACGGACTTGTCGTGGACGAGCGTCATCGTACATTCTTCGGAGTGGACAATGTCGCTGTGACCATAGCTTACCGTTTTGATATAAAGCGTAACAGACGATGAAAAAGCTGAGAAACACAATAGCCTTTGTGATTGCGGCTTTGACCGTGATGTTGGCTTCGTGCGATGTTCACGAATTTCCCGAGCAGGGAGAAGGCACGGATGTCGAGCTGGTGTTGGATTTCACCGGCAGCATGAATATGGACTTTTATAAATATGTCGACTACCAGAGCCGTGATGTGGACGGACTGTCGTACGATATACGATATGTAATCAATGTCTATCCCGTGGTCGACGAAAGCCGCAACAACAATCGCGGTGGACGCAGTGCCATAGCCAGTTACGTCTTCACTAAGAGCGACATTACCGATCTCAATTACACGGTGCCGCTCAAGCTGCCCGCCGGCAACTATCGTTTCCTGGTATGGGCCGACTACGTGGCTGCCGGAACGGAGGACAATCTCCATTACGATCCTTCCGATTTCGAGGAGATTATCCTGACCAAGCGCGAAGATTACATCGGCAATACCGATGCTCGCGACGGCTTCCGTGGCGAGCAAGTGGCCGAGGTATACGCCAATACCGAATATCTCAACAATACTACCGGCAGCGGCGTGACCAATCGCATCGTCGTGGAAATGAAGCGTCCTATGGCCAAATTCAAGTTCCAGGCCACGGACGTGGTCAAGTTCCTTGAGGAAGAAGCGCGTAGGTCCGCTGCACGCGGCGATGCCGACCCCAATGCCACGGGCGCCGAGAACGGCAATGCCGAAGCGGACGGCAGCAAGGGATCTTCGGACGAGTCCTCGACACAGGATACGTACGGACGTATCAATACCGGTGACTATCGCGTATTGTTCCGCTATTCGGGCTTTGTGCCTTGCTCTTTCAATATGTTCACCAACCGTCCGGCCGATGCATGGACCGGATTGACCTTCGAGGGACGTATGACCCAGTTGGACAAGGATAATGCCGAGCTCGGCTTTGACTATGTCTTTGTCAACGGTCATGAGTCCACCGTCACAGTCTCCGTGGAGATATACGATCGTGACGGCACGCTGCTGTCGCGCAGCCAGCCCGTATCCGTGCCTTTGGTGCGCAATAAAGTTACCATCGTTCGCGGCAAGTTCTTGACCGTAAAGGCCGAGGGCGGTGTGGCTATTGATGCCGATTTTGACGGTGAATACAATTATGAGTATCGTTAATATATATAAGTACATTCAGGTTTATAATAATTCTAACATCTAATCAAATGATTACCAAAAAATTCATTCTTTCATCACTTGCACTTGCCGCAATGATGTTTGCAGGAACATCCTGCTCTTCGGAGGAAGTAGCACCCGCGACGGGCGAAAGCACCGTCACGCTGTCAGTGACTCTTCCCGACGGTATCCAATCGCGCGCATTCGGCGATGGAACTACAGCCCAAAAACTCACCATGCTTGTCCTTGACGGCGAGACAGCGCTGCCCGTGTTTGACGGCGGCGCCACTGTCCTCAAAACCGACATTAATCTTGCCACGCAGGTGAACGTGCGCCTTGCAGCCGGTAAGACATATACGGTTGTATGCTGGGCGGCAGCCGAAGGAGCACCGTACACCTTTGACACCGCAAACTTCACGGTAAGCGCTGACTACACCGGAGCTAAGACCGATGATGAGAAGTTCGATGCATTCTATGCGGCTCAGGACATCAAGGTGACCGGCAATACCACCGAGACCGTCAAGTTGTACCGTCCGTTTGCACAGCTGAACATCGGCACAAACGATTTGGCCGAGGCTAAGGCAACCGGATTTGAGGCCGAGACTGTTTCCGTGACCGTTCCCACTTACAAGAGTCTTAATCTGCTCACGGGAGCAGTCGAAGAGGGCGACCCCACCAAGGTTGCATTCGCAGCTAATGCCCTGCCCACCGGCGAGGCTTTCCCAAAGGCCGGATATGACTACCTGTCGATGAACTACCTGCTGATGAGCGCCGACAAACAGCTCGTAGACCTGGAATTCACCGTAACCGCCAAAGACGGTGCGACACGTACCATCCCCGTAACCGCAGTACCCGTGCAGCGCAACTACCGTACAAATATCTATGGTAGTATGCTGACCAACAGCGTAAACGTTAATGTCGAAATCGTTCCCGAATTCGAGAGATATGCATATATCCCCTACGTATCTATGCTTAATGCCGGCATAAGTGTCAAACTGGAAGAGGATCTCGTGCTTGACGAAGCAATGAGAATTTACATTCCGGAAGGAACGACAGTCACCTTTGACCTCAACGGCCATACAATCAGCAACGAAAAATCTCTATGGAATGAAGACGATAGCGGAGAATACGGGACACAAACCTTTGCTTTGATTAGTTGTCGTGGCAAAGGAACCCTTGTTCTCAAAGGCAACGGAACGCTCAAGCCCAAAGACGGAGACCTTTTTGCCGTTGATGTACAGAGCGGCAAACTTATTATCGAAGACGGTACATACTACGGTGGCCATGGGGGCGTAGCGCTGTATGTCCTCAATGGAGTAGCCTATGTAAAGGGTGGCGAATTCATTCCTCAAAAAGTCTCCTATGCTGAATATCAGCCGGATCATAAATGGGACCATCTCATCGATTATAACTGGTCCGACAGGGAACTTGGAGAAGCTGTCGTCACGGGAGGTAAGTTCCATCGCTTCAACCCCGCAAGCAATTGGGCACGCTGGAACTATGTCTCCGGTATGGTCCCCGACGGATATGCAGTGAACAAGTCCGTTGTAGACGACCATGATGTATACGAAGTGGTCAAAGAGTGACAGCCGCCCAAGTCGTTTGACAATAAGATTAGACGACAGTAAAAATACTATATAATACCTCTAATCAAACGTTTATGAAAAAGTACTTCTTATCATCACTTGCTCTCGTTGCAATGATGTTTGCAGGCACGTCCTGCTCTTCGGAAGAAGCGGCTCCCGTGACGGGCGAAAGCACGGTCACGCTGTCCGTAACCCTTCCCGACGGTATCCAATCGCGTAAGTTTGCTGACGGCACCACCGCACAGAAACTCACGATGCTCGTATTGGACGAAAACAACAAAGCCTTGTCAGTGTTTGACGGCGGCAACGTCCTCAACGCCGAGATCAATTTGACCAGGCAGGTGAATCTGCGTCTTGCTTCCGGAAAGACATACAAAGTCGTATGCTGGGCGGCTGCCGAAGGTGCACCTTACTCCTTCAACACCGCCGACTACACGGTAAGCGCCAATTATGACGGCGCCAAGACCAGCGATGAGAAGTTCGATGCCTTTTATGCCGTACAAAGTATCACCGTAAAGGGCAATACCACCGAGACCGTCAAGCTGTACCGCCCGTTTGCACAGCTGAATATCGGTACCAATGACTTGGCAGCCGCCAAGGCCGCCGGCTTCGATGCCAAGACAGTCACCGTCAAGGTGCCCACCTACAAGAGCCTTAACCTGCTCACCGGTGCAGTAGAACCCGGCGATCCCCAGGCAGTCACGTTCGCTGCCAATGCCCTGCCCACCGGCGAGGCTTTCCCCAAGACCGGGTATGACTACCTGTCGATGAACTATCTGCTGATGAGCGCCGACAAGCAGCTTGTAGACGTGGAATTCACCGTAACCGCCGAGGGCGGAGCTACGCGTACACTTCCCGTAACTGCCGTGCCCGTACAGCGCAACTACCGCACCAACATCTTCGGCAGCCTGCTGACCAACAGCCTCAACATCAACGTCGAAATCGTCCCCGCATTCAATGAACCCGGCTACGAATATGACGCATTGGCTATAAGTGATGCTCTTTCGGCCGGTAAGAATGTTACCCTTTATGGCAACCTTACAGCTGACAATGTAATCAAAGCCAATGTTCCTGCCGGACAAAATGCTATTCTCAATCTTAACGGCTACACCATCAATAACACCAAAGATTTTTGGAATGAAGGTACGGGAGAATGGTCGCTTGTTTCGGTTCAAGGCGGCACACTGACCGTTACCGGAAATGGTACACTGAAGGCAAAAGAAAATGACTGCTTTGCATTTGATGTACAGAACGGTGGACATCTTATTATCGAGAATGGCACGTTTATAGGCAACCTTGATGCGATATATGTAACCGAGGGTGTAGCTGAAATCAAAGGCGGACTCTTCGACCTTCAGCAGAAAAACACCGGTAAAAATCCTTACGGCTTTATGCTAAACTGCCTCGACGAAAACTATAAAAACGGAAAGGCCAAAATCATCGTTTCCGGTGGTACGTTCATCGGCTATGACCCTGCAAATTCAATCTCCGAGAATCCGGTAGCAAACTTCGTAGCTCCCGGCTACAAGTCTGTTAAGACAACCGTCAACGGCAAAGATGCATGGACTGTAGTTCCCCAAGATGCTGTAAAAACGACCGAAGAACTCCTTGACGCTGTTAAGGCTGACAATGCCGTAGTGACAGTCGCTCCGAATACGGAAATCGTGCTTAGCGGAAGCAAGCTCGGAAAGAATGTAACTATTATCGGTAGCGAGGGCTCGGTGATTAAGCAAGAGGGCGAATACAATGGCGACAAATTTGTCTTTGTATATGATACTGAAAATCTCACGCTCAAAAACATCACCATAGACT
>CAVEDT010000060.1:0-1531 GCA_963614475.1 Roseburia faecis | reverse complement strand
ATAGACTGCGGTAACGTCAATTATAAGAGCTTTGCTCGTTGCAACGACATGAAGTTTGACAACTGCACCATCAAGGGTCAGCTTTGTCTGAATGGTGATGGCATCACTTTCGAGGGCTGCAAGTTTGTCCAAACCGACAAGGAGATGTACAATCTCTGGTCTTACGCCGGAAACAATGTGGTATTCAACAAATGCGTCTTTGAAAACGTAGGCAAGGCCATAAACGTTTATCGCGAAGGAGCACATGCTAACGAGTTCTTGAAACAGACTTTTAACAAATGCGAATTCAAGTCTAACCCGGTAAATAAAGCTGCCTTAAACATCAAGACAGAAGGAACACAATGCTGGGAACTTGAAGTCAACAACTGCACACTGTCCAACGGCATGCGCGTATATCAGGTTGACAACGCAAGTAAAGCAGCAAACCAAGTTAGACTTACTGTAGACGGAACAAAAGTAGCATTCTAAGCAATCTATCCCTCCCTATGTGCCGCGGCGTCACTGCCGCGACACATGGTGGGAAGATAAGATCAAAACAATAAACTAATAATTGCATATACATTCAAAGCAAGATGAAAAAAGTATTATCATCAATGGTTGCCATAGCATCGCTTCTGATGTTTGGCACGTCCTGCTCTTCGGAGGAGGTCGCTCCCGTGACGGGCGAAAGCACGGTCACGCTGTCAGTGACCCTTCCCGATGGTATTCAATCACGTACATTCGGTGACGGCACCACCGCACAGAATCTCACCATGCTCGTACTGGACGAAAACAACAACGCCCTGTCTGTATTTGACGGCGACAAAAACGTCCTCAACACCGAGATCAAACTGACCAAGCAGGTGAACCTGCGTCTTGCTTCCGGTAAGACTTACAAAGTCGTATGCTGGGCAGCTGCCGAAGGAGCACCTTACACCTTCAACACCACCGATTGCAAGGTAAGCACCAACTATGAAGGCGCCAAGACCAGTGACGAGGCACTTGATGCCTTCTACGCCGTACAAAGCATTACAGTAAACGGCAACACCACCGAGACCGTCAAGTTGTACCGTCCGTTTGCACAGCTGAATATCGGTACAAACGACCTGGCCGCCGCCAAGGCCGCCGGCTTCGAAGCCGAGACCGTCACCGTCAAGGTGCCCACCTACAAGAGCCTGGATCTGCTCACCGGCAAGGTCGAAGAAGGCGATCCCCAGACTGTCACTTTTGCAGCCAACGCTCTGCCCACCGGCGAGGCCTTCCCCAAGACCGGATATGACTACCTGTCGATGAACTACCTGCTGATGAGCACCGACAAGCAGCTTGTGGACGTAGAATTCACCGTAACAGCCAAGGGCGGCGCAACACGCACACTTCCCGTAAACTCCGTGCCCGTACAACGCAACTACCGCACCAACATCTACGGTAGCCTGCTGACCAACAGCCTCAACATCAACGTCGAGATCGTTCCCGACTTCGAAGAACCCGCTTACGAAGTTGCATATGTAGCAACTGCAGAAGACCTTGTTGCCGCACTTAACGCCGGTAGCTC
>CAVEDT010000059.1:0-7935 GCA_963614475.1 Roseburia faecis | reverse complement strand
GTTCTCGTCAAAGCATCTACTCTGATGGCTTCCGAAAAGCTGCTCAAGGCTGACGTAAAGGCGTTGGAAGCTGCTCTCGTTTACAAGACAAAAGCAACCATCGAGGCACTTTCGGAGGATAAAATTCGAGAATTGCTTCACGCAAAATGGATTACTCCGCTCTGCCTTTCTCTCAATCTATTGTCAGAAGAGCAGATACTGGGCAAGTTGACAGCTGCCGTCAACTCCCTTTCTGAAAAATATTCAGAGACTCTTGCCGATATAGACCAGTCGATTTCAGCCAGCGAAATAAACCTTGCCGCCATGATTGATGACCTCTCCGGCAACGACTTCGATATGGCCGGACTTCGCGAACTTCAAAAGCTCCTCCGCCATGAGTAAAATAATCCGCCATAACGCAGCTGCCATCGCCCCCGAAGTAATAGAACCGCTTTACAACAGGGCTTCCATCATCATAGAGGATGCCCGCGACCACGCATATCGGCAGATTAACGAAAATCTTGTGCGTCGCAACTGGGAACTGGGGCAAATCATAGCAGAAGAAGAACTTAAAGGGGAAGACCGCGCCCAATATGGAGCATCGGTAATCAAGGAATTATCGAAACGGCTCACAGCAACATACGGCAAAGGGTTCTCAAAGAGCTACCTTTACAGCTTTGTTCAATTCTACAAGACCCATCCGTCAATTTTCCAATCACCGATTGGAAAATCTGACAAACTATTGTCGTGGACTCACTATTTTATTCTCACCCAAGAGCTTAATGACGATGCCCGTCGTTGGTATGAAACCGAGGCTGCCGAACAGAACTGGGGAGTCCGCACACTTCAGCGCAACATCAGTTCCCAATATTACCATCGTCTGCTTGCTTCACAACGCAAAGACCTTGTCAAAAAAGAGATGTTGCAGCTCACCGCGCCTTTACAATCGCCTAATCCTGCCGACTTCATCAAGAATCCCGTTATTGGCGAATTTCTCGGTTTTACCGCCGACTCTTCATTCCGTGAATCGGAACTCGAACAGTCGATAATCGACAACCTCGAAAGATTCCTGTTGGAGATGGGCAAAGGCTTTGCTTTCGTTGCACGTCAGCAGCATATCCATACTTCAAAGCGTGATTATTTTATCGACCTCGTGTTTTACAACTACATCCTTAAATGCTTCGTTCTTATTGACTTGAAAACATCAAAAGTAGAGCATCAGGACGTTGGTCAGATGGATATGTATATCCGAATGTACGATGAGTTAAAGCGAGCAAAAGACGACAATCCGACCATCGGCATACTCCTTTGTGATGATACCGATGAAGATATAGCCCGATACTCCATTCTGCACGACAACGACCACATGTTTGCCTCAAAGTACATGACTTATATGCCATCGCCCGAACAGCTGAGGGCTGAGATAGAGCGCCAGAAAGAAATCTACTACCTCAAAGAACATTCCGAAGATGAAGAATAAGCAATTTGTTCCTGAGATGCGTTTTGCAGGATTCAGTTCGGATTGGGAGCGAGTGCCGATTACCGAGGTGTTCACACTCCGCAATGGTTACACCCCCTCCAAAGCAATCTCCGAATACTGGACAGGCGGAACTATTCCGTGGTTCAGGATGGAAGATATTAGAGAGCATGGGCGCGTTTTGGCAGATGCAATTCAACACGTTACACCTCAGGCAGTCAAAGGCGGAGGTCTTTTCCCTGCCGGGAGCTTGATAGTCACCACAACCGCAACAATAGGAGAACACGCTCTTCTAATTGCTGATTCGCTTGCGAATCAGCGATTTACGGTTTTTCAAACCGTAAATCGCTGGGGTTCAATAGAAAAAGAATACTGGCTTTACCGCTTCTACCAACTTGGAGATTGGTGCAGAGCCAATACTAATGCCGGA
Source organism: Roseburia faecis (assembly GCA_963614475.1). GTDB lineage: Bacteria > Bacteroidota > Bacteroidia > Bacteroidales > Muribaculaceae > CAG-873. The sequence continues at coordinate 6,049 of CAVEDT010000059.1, read as the reverse complement.
GGTCTTGCCGCTGTCAATATGGATGCACTTCAAAAGTACCTTATTGACCTTCCCGAAAAAGATGAACGAATCAAGATTGTTAATTTCCTTTCCAATATTGACAATCTTGTAAACAAGAGCGATCAGGAAGTTACGCGCCTTGAGAAGCTGAAAGCCGCCATGCTCCAAAAGATGTTCCCTCGCCAAGGAGAAACTACCCCCGAAGTCCGCTTTAAGGGATTCTCCGGAGATTGGGAAGCTATTACACTATCTAAAATAGGAGAAGTCAAAATGTGCAAGCGAGTGTTAAAATCTCAAACATCAGAATTTGGGGAGATTCCATTCTTTAAGATTGGCACATTTGGAAAATTCCCTGACGCTTACATCTCTCAATCTTTGTATGAGCAATTTAAGAGATTATACCCTTTCCCCAAGAATGGAGATGTGATAATCTCAGCCGCCGGCACTATTGGGCGCGCTATAGTTTACGATGGCCAACCAGCATATTTTCAAGACTCTAATCTCATATGGATTGATAATAATAATACTGTCGTTGATAATTGCTACTTAGCAATTATCATACCGAAGATTAACTGGTTTTCATCATCAACTACTATATCTCGAATTTATAATGATACGGTTCGTAACACTTCAATAATAATTCCTCCTTCTATTGAAGAGCAACGAATAATAAGCAGATATTTTCGTGGCCTTGATTCTCTTATTTTAGCAAAGAAAAAGAAGTTAATCAAACTCCAACACATCAAAGCATCTTGCCTCTCCAAGATGTTTGTAAACGCCCCTCAGTAAGATGCAAGATTCTTTCAATTCCGAAGCTCAATTTGAAGCCACGCTCATCGAGCTTCTCCAACGTTGGCAATGGTCTGCCGTGGTAATCAAGTACCCCACAGAGGACGACTTGATAAAGAATTGGGCAAAAATTCTCTTTGCCAACAACCGCGACCGCGACCGCCTCGGCAACTATCCGCTCACCGACACGGAAATGCAGCAGCTTATTGAGCAGGTTAACTCGCTCAAAACGCCTCTCGCCCTTAATAAGTGGCTGACTTTCGGCGAAACCCAAATCAAGCGTGACAATCCTGATGATGTAGAGCATCTCGGCAAAGAGATTACGCTTTACCTGTTCGACCCCAAAGCCGTGGCCGGGGGGCCGAGCACCTACCAAATTGCCGAACAGCCGCAATTTTCTACCAGGCACCCGCTGGCTCGCGACCGCAGAGGCGACCTTATGCTGCTCATAAACGGTATGCCCCTTTTTCATATTGAACTGAAAAAGAGCGATGTCCCCGTAAGCCACGCCACCGACCAAATTATGAAGTATGCTCGCGAGGGCATTTTCTCGCAGGGCATTTTCTCGCTCGTGCAAATCTTCGTGGCCATGACCCCCGAAGAAACACTATACTTCGCCAATCCCGGCTCTGAGAGCACTTTTAATCCCGATTTCTTCTTCCACTGGGGCGATGTAGACAACAACCCGATAAACAAATGGTATGAAGTGACCCGCGAGTTGCTTTCTATTCCGATGGCTCACCAACTTATCGGCTCATATACCGTTCCCGACACAAATGACGGCATTTTGAAAGTGATGCGCTCATACCAATATTTTGCAACAAGCGCAATCACCAATAAGGTTGCCACCCACGTTTGGGGCGAAGACTCTTGCCTCGGCGGCTTCGTGTGGCACACCACCGGCTCGGGCAAGACTATGACTTCCTTTAAGGCTGCACAGCTCATCGCCAATTCATCCACCGCCGACAAGGTCGTGTTCCTTATGGACAGGATAGAACTGGGCAACCAATCGCTTGACGAGTACAGAGGTTTTGCCAACGATAACGACAGCATAGAGGACACCGCCAACACTGCCGTACTTTTGAGCAAACTCCAAAGTAATGAGAAAGGCTTGAAACTTATTGTCACTTCTATTCAGAAGATGAGCAATATTTACGAGCATAAACCCGGCATAGAGGGCGGCTATACCCGGCAAGAGCTTGACCCAATACGCCGCAAGCGCGTAGTGTTCATCATAGATGAATGCCACCGTTCCGTGTTCGGCGAAATGCTCACTACGATTAAGAACACGTTCCCTCGCGCTCTTTTCTTCGGCTTCACCGGCACCCCGATTGACGACCCCAACCAAATTAAGGGGATGACAACGCAAGACCTGTTCGGCGAGCGGCTGCACCTTTATTCAATCGCCGATGGCATCCGCGACGAGAACGTGCTGGCGTTCGACCCATATATGTGTCCTACTTTCGACGAACAAGACCTCCGCAAGAAAGTCGCGCTCAATATCTGCAAAGCGGCAGACGAGGACGAAGCGTTTGCCGATGAAGAAAAGAAACGCAAGTATTACGAGATCCTCGCGCTCCCGATGGCAAGCACCGACAAGGACGCTGAGGGCAGATGGCTCAAAGGTATAGAGGACTATATACCCCGAAGCCAATACAACACACCCGAACAACGCGCCGAAGTTGTCAAGGACATCAAGCGCGAGTTCCGAACCCGAAGTTACGGCGGCAAGTACCATGCCATGCTCGCCACTTCTTCAATACCTCAGGCAATCGAATACTATCGACTTCTGAAAGCCGAATATCCCGAACTGCGCATTACCGCCATTTTCGACCCCTCGGACGCTGAGGGTGAGGGCGGCGAAGTAAAGGAGGAAGCTCTCAAAGAAATTATCGGCGACTACAATGCGCGTTATCAATGCGAGTTCACCATTCCGACATGGGCGGCTTTCAAAAAAGATACGACACGTCGCCTCGCCCATAAGGAGCAGCACAAGCGCGTTCCGCCCGAAATGCAGCTTGACCTAGTGATAGTGGTTGACCAATTGCTTACAGGTTTTGACTCAAAATTCGTCAACACTCTTTACTTGGATAAGGTGCTTCAATACGAGGGCCTTATACAAGCCTTCTCGCGCACCAACCGCGTATATAAGAAACAAGAGAAACCATTCGGAATAATCCGTTACTACCGCTATCCCAATATTATGCGCCGCAACATTGACGAGGCTTTCCGACTCTACGCCCACGGCAGACCGCAGGGCATATTTGTCAGCAAGATTTGTCACAATGTCAACGGCATGAACCTTAGCTTCGAGGAAATCAAAACTCTCTTTGACAATGCCGGAATCGAGGCTTTCGCCTCGCTCCCCGAAGACCGCGCCGTGCGTGGCCGATTTGCCAAAGAGTGGAAGAATCTCAACGCCTATCTCGAAGCCGCACGGATGCAGGGCTTCGTGTGGAAGAAGAAACGCTACAAGTGTAAGCTCGATGACGGCCGCGACACAACTGCAACCATCAGCTTTGACGAGCGCACTTACAACGCCCTCGCTCTCCGTTACAAAGAGCTGTTCGCCCAGCCGGGCGGAAGCGGCTCAGGGAGCAACGGCGGCACACCGGCTGTGCCTTACGAGATTGTTCCTCATCTGATGGTCATTGATACCGGCAAGCTCGACTACGAATATCTGAACTCACGGTTTAAGAAATTCGTTACAGCCCTATATACCGAGGAGGACGAAGCTACCGTAGAGAAACTGCGCGACGAGCTTCACCGCTCATTTGCCTCACTTTCTGCCGAGCAGCAGAAATACGCAAACATATTTCTCCACGACCTGCAGCAAGGCCATGTTGAAATAGAGGATGGCAGAAATCTCACCGACTATATCACTGAGTATCAAGCCAACGCAAAGAACGACCAAATACACCGCTTCGCCACCGCCGTAGGCATCGACGAGAACGGACTGCGTGAATTGGTTGATATGCACCTGACAGAGGATAATATCAACACCTTTGGCCGTCTTGACGACCTTATGAGTACGCTTGACAAAGATTGTGCATGTCAATTCTTTTCAGAACGAGAGGGTCGGGATGTGCCGCGTCGCAAAGCCACTATCAAATCGCGCCTTTTGGTTCAAGACTTTATCATAAGGGGAGGCTTCTCACTTGACGAAGAATAAAACTACGAGCCGTTATAGAGCATATCACCTACCAAAAACAAGAGAACGGTTGGTCGGTGATGAAAGCAAAGGTCAAAGGTTACTCTGACCTTGTGACTCTTGTAGGCTCTATGCTCGAAGTGCCTGTCGGCACGGTGCTCCTCGCCGAGGGACAGTGGAAAACCAACGGCAAGTACGGCCAACAGTTCCAAGTCGAAACCTACGAGGTGGTGCTTCCAGCCACCGTCTACGGCATTGAGAAGTATCTCGGCAGCGGTCTTATCAAGGGCATAGGCCCCAAATTCGCCCGCGCCATCCCATCAGCCTTATCTCCGCTTGCTTCGCATTTTCATAACTACAATAGCCATAACAGAAAGTATAAGCTGAATTGGAATATGGCGGGCGGAAGAAGATATTTTTTGGCGGACAAAAAAACTTTTGCTACCTTTGTGGGCGAAAAGATAGCATCACCGTGATTGGAATAGATATACGATATTACTTTTATTGCCGTTATGGCCGATTTTACGGACACAACGACGCGGGATTTCGTGTATAAAAAGGTCGCAAGCTATCCTTAATTTACAGCATATTCACGACACACTTTATATCGCATAAAACATCCCGCGCGCCTCAAGGCTCTCGGGATTTTTTTCGCCCCCGACAGGCCGCGGCATATCAGCCATATACAGCAATATATCAGCCATACACAAATGACTTTGCACAACGACATATCCAACAATCGACCTCTCCGCGTAGCCATACAGGGCATCGCAGGATGCTTCCATGACGCGGCCATGCGCCGATATTTTGCCGAATCGAAAAGGCCGGCCGTTCCGGTCGAATGCGAGAGCTTCGAGCAGGTGGTGCGTACCGTCACCGAAGGCCGTGCCGACTACGCCGCTATGGCCATAGAGAATACCATAGCGGGACCGCTGCTGCCCAACAATGAGTTGCTGCGTACCAACGAGATACACATCGTGGGCGAGCACAAGATGCGCATCAGCCATGCGCTGCTGGGCCTACCCGGCGATCGACTCGAAGACATCAACGAGGTGCGCTCTCACCCTATGGCCATCATGCAGTGCGACCGCTTTCTCAAGGCTCATCCTCAGTGGAAGGTGACCGAAGCTTTTGACACTGCCGGAGCTGCGCGCGATCTCTTCGAGGATTACTCGGACGACCGGCGTCTGGCCGCCATAAGCCCTGCCGGGGCCGCATTGACCTACGGGCTACAGGTACTCGTCGATGGCATCGAGACAAACAAGCACAATTATACCCGTTTCCTGATACTTGCGCCGGGCGCCGAGGCCGAGGCTGTCGCCGAAGCCGACAAGGCATCTATAGTCTTTTCGCTGCCGCACACCGAGGGCTCGCTGTCCAAGGTGCTGACCGTACTGGCGCTGTACGATATGAATATGACCCGTATTCAGTCGATGCCCGTTATCGGACGCGAATGGGAATACCGCTTCTATATCGACCTGACATTCAATGACATCCAACGGTGCCGACAAGCCCTGGACGCCGCTCGTCCGCTGATGAGCGATCTCAAAGTCCTGGGCTTCTACAAAGACGCGCCCACACCCGAAATATAAATTGCATAAAATCATGAACGCCATAGACATACACCCGGCAGACCGCGTAGCCACCGTGCGCGAGTACTACCTGCAACGCAAGATGCGCGAAGTTGCCCGGCTCAACGCCGCCGGCGCCGACATCATCTCATTAGGCATCGGAGGTCCCGATATGCCGCCGCCACAAGCGGCCATAGACACCCTGTGCGCCCAGGCACAGCGCCCCGACACTCACGGATACCAACTGAGCTCGGGCTTGCCCGAGATGCGCCGCGCTTATGCCCGCTGGTACGGCGAGCGCTTCGGCGTCACCCTCGATGCGGACAGCGAAATTATGCCGCTGATAGGCTCCAAGGAGGGCATCATGCACGTTTCGCTGACATTCCTCAATCCCGGTGACGGCGTACTGCTGCCCAATCCCGGATACCCGACATACACATCCGTCAGCCGCCTCGTGGGCGCCGATATACATTACTACGACCTGCGCGAAGACAGCGGATGGACTCCGGACTTCGATGCGCTGGAACGTGCCGACCTG
>CAVEDT010000058.1:6124-7965 GCA_963614475.1 Roseburia faecis | reverse complement strand
CTTCCTGGATGGTGCGAGTCTTTTCGACGATACCATCGTTGGGATTGCCAAGGTACTCGCGGAAAAATCCCTCCCATTCCCTGTCGGTGAAGCGGATGCCGTTCAGCCGTTCGAGTTGGACACGGAGGTTGGCGATCAAGTCTTTTTCGCAAGTGATAGGCATATACTCGTAGGCTTGGGCTTGAAGGCGCTTGATAAAATCGGCCTCCATAGCAGCCTCGTTCTGATACTGTGCCGCGCTGTAATAACCGCCCTCGAACTCGGCGACTACCGTCGACTCGGGATTCTCTGAAATAAGGTCGTAGTTGCTCATAATTGCTCTGTCAAATTGTCATTGTCATTTTTAGTGAAGGCTAAGGTCTTTAAGGTCTTTAAGGACTCTAAGGTCTTTAAGGACTTTAAGGTCTCTAAGGTCTCTAAGGTCTTTAAGGACCCTAAGGGCCTTCTCAGTACCCGCGGCGCTTGCGCCGCAGGGCCGCCATGCGCTCCGAAAAGCCGCCATTCTTCTGAAAGTCTTCTGAAAGCCGCTCCAACTGCCTATACAGCAAGTAGTCGGCCTGATTCAACAATATTATCGCCATATTGGCGATGGTCTCGGGTGGACGGGTCTGCACCGGTCCCATGAAATATGCTGCGTCGCTATGCTCGCGGCCTATGCGGCGCATGGCCTCGTACTCGACACTACCCTCGGCCCGGTGCGTATGGCCGTGGACTTTGAGGTAGTCCTCGTAGTCTTCGAGCAGTTCTTTGAGGCTGGCCTTGGCCACATTTATCAGCTTGATCTCGGTCTTGGACGAAGTCACGGAGGCCGCGTAGCCCTCGACGATGTTTTGCTTGCCGCTACGGGCGGCCTGCACCATCTGATCCACCGTCCGGTCGCCGCGCGTCAGGAAGTGCATGCAGAAGTAGCACGTCATCTGATAGATTACGTCAGCCTTCTGATAGCTCAGCAGCTTCTTGTAATTGCCGGCATTGGGCATCAGCTCGTTCATGCGCTTTTCTCTTTGAAGGTCAACAACTTGTTGCGATAGTACTCGTATTGTTCCTTGACGGCTGCAATCTCGGCCGGCAGCCCCTCGGACAGGTCGTTCACCAGTGTCTCGAAGCGGTCAAGAATAGCCACAATCTTCTCCTGCAACTCCAATGGCGGAACGGGGAGCTTAATCTTCGCCAAATCCTCAGTCTTTATATCAATCACTTTTGCACCATAAGCATATTTTCTTTTTTGGCTAAAAAACGCCTGCGTCTGAAAGAAATACGCGATATACTTTGGATTGATTGTATGTCGAAATACGACCGAATGTCCTCCAATAACAATATCATTATTACCAAGCCAAGCCACAGCCTTGCCAACATCTTCAACGTTCTCACTTGTGCAAGCAATTACAAGATTTCCCGGCTTTACTATTAATAGCCTACTTGCCATTTCGGGTGACACAAACGACTTTGTTTCAGTGGCGAAAGTGCCGTAATAGGTGTAAATCTGTCCATAATGGATACAGCCGACTCCGCTTTCGGTGAAGTCTTTCTTTTGAAGGCCGTTGCCACGTATGAATGTTCCAATCTCTCCCATGGTTTTCCACTGAATTGGGTAATTATGCCCCCCCCAGGTAGTTACGCCACCTTCTTGCTCATCATCGGCCCCGCCGGCGCAGCCGGTGGGGTTGAAGGTGAGCAAAAGATTGCGATAATATTCATATTGCTCTTTGCGCGCTTGCAGCTCCGCTGCATACACCGCGAAGCGGTCGAGAATTTTTACGATTTCCTCTTGCACCTCCAGCGGCGGAACAGGAATAACGAATTTTTCAACTGCAGTACGCGAAAGTCGGGGTATGCTTGCT
>CAVEDT010000058.1:0-6114 GCA_963614475.1 Roseburia faecis | reverse complement strand
CTTGAGCACAATCTGATTGTTTTGGATACAATAGTAAACATACTTGTCTATAATGTCTTTTGAAGGACATATAATAAAACAATCATCTGCAGCCCAAAAAGGCACATCAGAGAAACCTATATCACCTGCTGCTCCGGCAGCAATGATAAACGTAGTATCTGCAGAGGCATTACTGTCTGAGTAATACCCCAAAGCTTTCAAACTATTTTGATAAACCGGTATATCTCCCGATTCCGCCAATTCTTGTTTCACTACGCGCACGCCCCTCCTTACCTCGCAGATTTCTCCCAGCTTCTTGTATTCCACGCCGTCGGGACATAGGCGCTGTATCAGTTCTTGTAATTTGCTCATCGGTCAATCGGGTTGTTCGTAGTAGTATGAGTAATCAATGCCTTTCATAAACATCTCGCGGTCGTCTATCAGGGGCGTCAAGGCGGAGGCGACCAAGCGTTTGACGTGGGTGCCATCGGCTACGCTTTCGCGCATAGCGGCGAGATATTCGTTCTTGTCGATGCGGCTCCAGTCCACACAGCGCTTGAGCGAGCGTTTCAGCATCAGGTCCAGCCAGATGCGTGTGCTGCGACCATTGCCTTCCATAAAGGGATGAGCAACGTTCATCTCGACATATTTGTCCATGATTTCACCGAAAGTCGTTTCGGGCATACGCTCGATGACTTGCAGCGTGTCGGGAAAGTGCATACAGTTGGCGAAGGTGAACCCACCTTTAGAGATGTTCTTGGTCCTGACCTGCCCGGCAAAGTCGTACAGTCCACCGAATATATACGCGTGTATCTGCTGCAAGCATTTCAGCGTCCCCGGCTCCATACTGCTCATCAAGCCACTCTCGTATAAGCTATACGCTTTTTTATGGCTTTTGTAGTCAAGCGAATCATCGTCATACGCAAGCCATTCCGGGACTTCCCGGTCTTTGAAAAAGCGTATGGACTTTTTTGTCTGCACGGCGGTCATAGCGCTTCGTCTTCAAGTTCGGCGATGATGGCGTCAATCTCGGTGCGCAACTCGTTTTCGTGAGCCACAATACGGCGTATGCGCTCGTTCAGCTCCTTGATGTCGGTCTGCGGGCGGGTGTCCTCGGCCTCGACATAGCTGCTGACCGAGAGGTTGTAGCCGTTCTCGGCCACTATGCGATTGTCCACCAAGGCCGAGAAGTGTTTCACCTGCTTGTGCTCGGCGTATTCGGCCACGATGGTCTCGATATTCTCGGGCGATAGCTTATTCTTATTACCTTCGTGTACAAAGAGTTGAGAGGCATCGATGAACAAGGTCTTGTTCTCGAACTTCGACTTCTTGAGCACGATGACGCAGGTGGCTATGGAAACGCCGAAGAAGAGGTTGGCCGGAAGCTGTATCACCGTATCCACGTAGTTGTTGTCGATGAGATACTTACGTATCTTCTGCTCGGCACCGCCGCGGTACAGCACGCCCGGAAATTCGACAATAGCCGCCACGCCTACGGTGGACAGCCATGCAAGCATGTGCATGGTGAAGGCCAGGTCGCTCTTGCTCTTGGGCGCGAGTATGCCTGCCGGGGCAAAGCGTGGGTCGTTGATCAGCGTCGGATTGTCCGACCCTACCCATTTGGTGGAATACGGAGGATTGGACACTATGGCATCAAAAGGCTCATCGTTCCAGTGGTAGGGTTCGAGCAGCGTGTCGCCGTTGCGTATATCAAAGTCTGCGTAATTGATATCGTGCAGAAACATATTGATACGGCACAGGTTGTAGGTGGTGATATTCTTCTCCTGACCGAAAAAGCCTTTCTTGACGTTGTTCTTGCCTAAGATCTTGGCAAACTTCAGCAGTAGTGACCCCGAGCCGCACGCCGGGTCATAGACCTTATTGACATACTCGCGGCCATGGGTGACTATACGCGCCAGCAGTTCGGACACCTCTTGCGGAGTGAAGAACTCGCCGCCGCTCTTTCCGGCATTGGAGGCATACATCGTCATCAAATACTCGTAGGCATCGCCGAAGATGTCTATGCGGTTTTCGCTATACTCGCCTTTGAGGTCGATATTGCCGATATTGTTCAGGATTTTGGCCAGTTGCTCGTTGCGCTTGTCCACGGTGCCACCCAGTTTATTGGAATTGACATCGATGTCGGCAAAAAGCCCTTTGAGGTCATCCTCGCTCTCCGTGCCTATGGCCGAGGCTTCTATGGCCTTGAAGGCATTATCGAGGGTGATATTGAGATTCGGGTCGTCCTTGGCGTGCTTACGCACATTGCAAAACAACTGCGACGGCAATATAAAAAATCCCTTTTCGTGGACCAACTGCGCACGCGCCGCCTCAGCATCCGCATCGGCAAACTCGGCATAGTCAAAATCCGGGACTCCGGCATCGGCCTGCAGACGGTTTACGTAATTAGTAATGTTTTCCGAGATAAAGCGGTAGAAAAGTATTCCGAGGACATAGCTCTTGAAGTCCCAGCCGTCGACCGAATTGCGCAGGTCTTCGGCCGTGGCCCAGATGGCTTTGAAGAGCTCTTGTTTCTGTTGTATGCTTGTAGCCATGTGGTTAGGTTGTCTATAGTTTCTGTTAGGGGGAGACGGGCGCCCGGGATGGGTGGCGCGGCGCTTGATTTCGTTTGAATTTACAAAGATACAAAGAATTTTCTTAGGGTCAACGTATTGCCAATCCGAAAAATATGCGTACCTTTGCAGTCGGTTTGGCCCGAAGGCAATGAAGCCCGCAAGGCAGACCACGAGAAATAACACTAAACACATACCCCAACTAACATTAAACAATGCAGTACGAAACCGTTTTCATTTTAACTCCCGTTTTGTCTGATGAACAGATGAAGGAAGCGGTAGCAAAGTTCAGCAAGGTGCTCACCGACGCCGGTGCCACACTTGTGAACACCGAAGAATGGGGCCTGCGCAAGCTGGCTTATCCTATCGCCAAGAAGTCCACGGGCTACTACACCCTGATTGAGTTTGACGCCCCCACCACCACCGTCAAGAAGCTCGAAACAGCTTTCCGTCGTGACGAACGCGTCATCCGCTTCCTCACTTTCCGCCAGGACAAATACGCCGCCGAGTACGCTGCCAAGCGTCGCAGCCTCCGTGGCAAAAAGAACACCGAAAACACAAACGCCGAAGCACCCAAGGAGGACTAAACAATGGCACAGACACAATCCGAAATCCGCTACCTGACCCCTATGTCGGTAGACGTTAAGAAGAAAAAATACTGCCGCTTCAAACGTGCAGGCATCAAGTACATCGACTACAAGGATCCCGAATTCCTCAAGAAATTCCTCAACGAGCAAGGCAAGATCCTGCCCCGTCGCATCACCGGCACTTCGCTGAAATTCCAGCGTCGCGTGGCTCAGGCCGTTAAGCGTGCCCGCCACCTGGCTCTGCTGCCCTACGTAACCGACCTTATGAAATAACAACCCCCATTCAAGGACCATATAAGATATGAAACTTATTCTTAAAGAAGACGTTGCAGGCCTTGGATACAAGGACGACGTTGTTGAAGTAAAGAACGGCTATGGCCGCAACTATCTGATTCCCACCGGACGCGGTGTCATCGCTACACCCTCCGCACTGAAAGTTCTCGCCGAGAACCTGCGTCAACGCGCACACAAGCTGGCTCAGCTCAAAGCCGATGCCGAAGCTCTCGCCGAAGCTCTCAAGGATGTCAAGCTGTCCATCGCTACCAAAGTCAGCGAAACAGGCACAATCTTCGGCTCGGTCAACGCAGCCCAGATTGCCGAGGCTCTCAAAGAAGCCGGACACGAAATCGACCGCAAACTTATCTCGCTCAAGCAACCCGTTAAGGAAGTGGGCAATTACACCGCCACTGTGAATATCTACAAAGAAGTCAGCGTAGAAATTCCCTTCGAGGTTGTTGCCGAATAATTTTTTCGGACACACCACAATATCAAAAGGGCCAATCCCGCCAAGGGGTCGGCCCTTTTGATATTCATACCCTAATCATAGACCCTGTTGTCGGTGTGTCATAATGCCGACCTTGTAGGGGCGCTATACATAGCGCCCACGCAGCATGATAGTAATATAATTATTTCGAGTACATTACAAACATCACTCACTGTCGCTGCGGACGCAATATATTGCGTCCCTACAATAATCTATCGTTATGGCACACCTCCTACTCTCCTCACTCAAGAGACGCTCAGAAAGGCGGCGACCACAGCCAAGGCCACAATAGTGGCCGCTCCGGCACCGACGACTATTCGCGAGGGCGTCAGGCACCGCCATTGTTCCGGAAGGTCGGGCGCGGTCAAGGAGCGTGTGTAATGCCGCACCGTCAGTACGCACAACAGCGCCGCCGCAGTGCCGACAATCGCGCCCACTAAAAGGTCGCCGGGATAGTGAACGCCCAGATAGATACGGCTGTAGCACGTCACCAGAGCCCAAGCATACACAAAGGCGACCACGCCGCGCCGTCGCAGCAGTATAGCCACCGCCGCGGCAAGGGCAAAGGTATTGGCGGCATGGCATGACGGAAAACCGTATTGTCCGCCACGGTATCCGCCGACGATATGCACCATCGTACTCAGGGGATTATCCAAATTGGCGGGGCGCAGTCGCTCGGCCATGGGTCGCAGCAGCGATGCGCAGGTCTGGTCGGCGATGGTCACGGCAAGGCCTACGGCCAAAGACAGCAACAGCCCGCGCCGCCACCCGTAGCGCCACAGCACGGCGCCGAAGATGGCCGCGTACATCGGCACCCATACCCAGCGGCCGGAGAACAGCATCATAAAACCGTCCAAATAGGCCGTGTGCATATCGTTAAGTGCCAGCATCAACGCCCGGTCTGCCTCTATCAGATAGTCTATCATAGTGTCATCGTTTGGATAGGTCTGTATATATACTCTGTACCAGCGCTTTGGCAGCACGCACGTCCGCGCAGTCGCCCTCCAATGTCGTCCCGGTATCCGTGCTCACAGCCGAGAGGCCGCGGTCGGTCACCAGTCCGAACCAGGACGGCTCGGAGACGTAGCCGAAGCCGGCGGTATGCGTATCCAGTAAATCGCGTCCGAAAGGGAGGGTAGCCCGTATCCCCATCAATCCGAGGATGGTGGTGGCGATGCCGCTTTGGCTGCCGATTTTGTCGACGACGGTCGGCGTCCCGGTCAGTGCTCCGCCGGTCATTACCAGCGGAATATGGTGGCGACGCTTACGGTCCTCCAAGCCCTGCGGCCATGCGCCCCAGTGGTCGGGGACAATCACCACCAAGGCACGCTCCCAGGCGGATGAAGCACGCAATCGCCGCACGAAACTGCCGAGGCAGGCGTCGGCGTACGAGAAGGCATTCAGGCGCTTGTCCTGCGGAAAACGTCCGAAAGGAACGTCAAAAGGCTCGTGGCTGCTCGATGTCTGAATCACGGTCAGTGTCGGCACTTTGTCTTTACGGTCCATAATATCGCTCAACGCCCGATCAAAGACCGGGCCGTCATGTACGCCCCATTTGCTCAGGCGCTCGCCCACCGGGAAATCGGTGTCGCCCACCAACCGGGCATAACCCGTGGCACGCAGATATGCCCTGAGATTGGTGAAATCCAAGTCGCCGCCGTAGTAATAGGCTGTGCGGTATCCGTTGGCAGCCAGAACCGTAGACAGCGTAGGCATCTTGTCAAACTTGTTGATATACCTCAGCAGCGACGTCGAGGGCTGGGCCGGATAGCCGCCAAGTATGGTGGTAAGAGCTCGGTCGGTGCGGAAACTCTCGGCGTAGAAACGCGTCCACAACGCGCCCGTACGCGCGATACTGTCCAGATTGACGGCCACGGCCCGGCCGCCGAGGCTCGGCATCAGCTCGGCCGAAAAACTCTCGAGGACAATAATATACACATCCGGACGACTGACTTTCAGCGACAGCCCGTAGGCCGGCGCGACACTGTCTGCCAACTCGGCAGGTCGATAATACAATGCCTCGACTTCGGCTGTCGCCACGTTCGCATCCATATATCGGAATTGGCGACCAAGGTCATCCGTATGGCTGAGCGAGTACATGAAACTGAACAAGGGGTTGACTGCGGCATGATTCAGCCGCATATCCTCGCTGAAGAACGCGCGACCCGGCGACATCGTAGACACGGTGACGCCGCCGCGTATGGGTATAATC
>CAVEDT010000057.1:1258-8050 GCA_963614475.1 Roseburia faecis | reverse complement strand
GCGCAGACTAATATTGCTCGCACGGCAATACTAAAAAAGCCAAGACGTACACGCTCTCGAATGTACGTATTCCTTAAAAAAGTCAAGCCCCGCAGGAGAGTATCTCTTGCAGGGCTTGATTTATGGCGGAGAGGACGAGATTCGAACTCGTGGTAGGATTACTCCTACGTCAGTTTAGCAAACTGGTGGTTTCAGCCACTCACCCACCTCTCCGTGGTGAAGGGTTTTGCATTTCGCATGCTTCGCATACGTACTTGGCCGCTATGTTTTGGGGACGGCCGCCCTCCTTTGCGACTGCAAAGTTAGCAATTTATTTTTGTCTCCGCAAAATTTTTCGAGCCGAAAATAAAACGCCAAAGCGAAAAAACGGCAAATCTGCCCCATTTCGTGTTTTTTCGGGTCCGAACCGAGCTTTTTCAGGGGCGCGTTTGGCCGTGGCCGTCAATATACCAGCGATAGGTGGTGATTTCGCGAAGTCCCATAGGGCCGCGCGGCCCCAGCTTCTGGGTGGAAATACCGATTTCGGCGCCGAGGCCGAATTGCGCTCCGTCGGTGAAGGACGTAGGCGCATTGACATATACACAGGCGGCATCGACGTTGCGGCGGAATGCCTCGGCGGCAATGGTATCTTCGGTAACTATAGCTTCGGAGTGTCCGCTGCCGTGAGCTGCGATATGGGCAAGTGCCCGGTCGACACTATCGACAGTGCGCAGTCCCATCTTATAGTCCATCCATTCGGTATCCCATACGGGGGCGTTGTCATCATCGTCGGCGTGCTCGAGGAGCGACGTCGGGTATCCGCCTTCGGCCAGCGCTTTATAAGCCGGAGTGTCGGCATATATGGTCACGGATTTGTCGGCCAAAGGTGCGCATATCCGAGCAATATCGGCCAGTCGCGACTTGTGTACTATTGTAGTATCGAGTGCATTGCAGACGCTGACACGGCGAGTCTTGGCATTGGTGACTATGGCCGTGGCCACGTCTATGTCGGCAGCGGCATCTATATACACATGCACCACCCCGGCACCGGTTTCGATGACTGGAACCTTGGCGTTTTGGCGTACGGTGTCGATAAGTCGGCGTCCGCCGCGCGGAATGCACAGGTCTACCAGGCCGCGAGCCTCGAGAAGTTGACGAGTAGCCTCATGTGTCGGCTCGGGCATGGCCACGACAGCGGTATCTATGCCGTGACGGCGCAAGACATCGTGGATAACGGACACAGCGGCAACGTTTGTATTTGCGGCATCCTTACCGCCCTTGAGTACACAGGCGTTGCCGCTCTTGAAGCATAGTCCGAAAACATCGAAGGTGACATTGGGACGTGCTTCATAGATGACAGCAATCACGCCGAAAGGTACGCTGACACGTCGAATGTATAGCCCGTTGGGCAGGGTATTGGCATCCGTGACTATGCCCAGCGGTGACGGAAGCGAGGAGACATGGCGCATATCGGCAGCTATGTCCCGGAGACGTGCGCCATCCAGGCGCAGACGGTCATACAGCGGTGAAGTGGGGTCCATGGCTGCGAGGTCGCGACCATTGGCTTCGAGGATAGCATCGGCATTGGCTTCGATGGCATCGGCCACGTCGTTGAGTACCTGCATACGACGACATTCGTCCATAGCGGCCAAGGCCGGTGCGACGTCATGTGCACGGTGCAGCAAGGTTTCTATATCAGTGTATTGCATTGTGCGTTATTCAATAAAAAGGTAGTCGTAATGTATGAGCGGGCGCTCGCCGTGATGTCCGAGGGCGGCGCGTGCGGTGTCGGCATCGCAGGCGGCACGTCCCACGGCAATGCGGCGGCCGTCGGGATTGATGACCGCGACGATGTCTCCCTCATCGAAAGATCCGTCTATGGCCGTAGCGCCCACGGGCAGCAGGCTGACGGCGCGGTCGCTGAGCAGCATCTCGGCGGCCTTGGCGTTGACGTGTATGGCGCCCTTGGCAAAAGAGGTGCTGCGTGCCAGCCATCGACGCACAGGGCTGATGTCGGTATCGGCTGCCACGAAATGTGTACAGGGGGTGTCCGGTGCATCCATATCGCCCAGAGCCACTGCACGCAGGATGTCGGGACGTACGCCATTGGCGATAACCACATCGACACCTTCGGCGGCAAGGCGCCGTGCCACGCCGTACTTGGTGCCCATACCTCCTCGGCCGAAACCGCTTTTGCGCGTCACGATGACGTCGGATAGGTCGTCGCCGGGCAGTACGCGGCGTATCAGGGCCGATGACGGGTCGCTCGGGTCGCCGGTGAATATTCCGTCGACGTTAGACAATATAATGAGCAGCGAAGCATCGGTCATAGAGGCCACCAAACCGGCCAGCTCGTCGTTATCCGTAAACATCAACTCGGTGAGCGAGGTGGTGTCATTTTCGTTGAGTATGGGCAGGACCCCGCTTTCGAGCAGGGCGTCGATGCAGGAGCGCTGATTGAGGTAGGCGCGACGATTGGCAAAGTTGTCTTTCTGCGTCAGCACCTGGCCTACAGTGATGCCGTATTCGGCGAACATGGCGCTGTAGATATTGAGCAATTTGATTTGACCCACAGCGCTGAACACCTGACGACATCCCACGGCGTCGAGTCTACTCTCGGGAGAAACCATGGAGCGACCGCAAGCTACGGCGCCACTGGACACCAAGATGACCTGATTGCCTTGTTCGCGTATCTCGGCCACCTGGCCGACTATCTGCGCCATGTGCGTGATATCGGGGCGCCCGTCGGCACGGGTAAGCACGTTGCTGCCTATCTTGACAACTATGCGCCGCATATTATTGGAATGCATATCAATCGATTACTTGGATGTCGAAGCCAGTAGCCCCGAGATTACGGCGTGAGTAAATCCGGCGGCTTCCATGGCGTTGAGGCCGCGTATGGTCACTCCGCCGGGAGTGGTCACCTTGTCGATCTCGGCTTCGGCATGTGCGCTCGGTTGCTCGGTAAGCAGCGCAGCGGCCCCCTCGACGGTTGCAGCCACAATATCCTGAGCCTCGGCGGCACGTATGCCCATCTGGACACCGCCTTCGACGGCCGCGCGTATGTAGCGCAACGCATAGGCTATGCCGCAAGATGCCAACGCCATAGCGGCCGGCAGGTGAGCCTCGTCTATGGCTTTGACCGTCCCGAGTTTCTCGAAAATCCCGGTGATTTGGCTCGGAACTTCCCGGCTCTTGGGCAGAGGTACAGCGAAAGTCATCGACCGACGCACATTCATGGCCGTATTGGGCATCACCAGGGCGCCGCCGACATATTTGCCGTCTATCCACGAGTCGATTTCGGCACACGTGACGGAGGCGGCGATGACCGCGAGCAGCGTATGCGTCGCATCGGTGACGGCGGCTATCTGACGCAGCACATCGGGCAATATCCATGGCTTGACAGCCACGACCACGATATCGGCATCGGCAACCGCCGCTTGATTTTCAGAAAACGTGGCGCACCCGGCGTCCGCAAAGGGGCGTAACTTAGCGTCCGTAGGATTGGATACGCGCAGGCTTTCGGGCGAAACGCCGGCGGCGAGAAGGCCGCGAGCCACTGCGCCGCCCATGGCGCCTGCTCCTATGATTGCTATTTTCATTTTAGTATTTGGAATATATTGTATCACTGCGAATTATGCGGCATCACTCACCATCCGGCGTCTGATTTTCCGCTAAGTCGTCGTATTTTTGATAGAGGAAGTCGTTGTAGGGGAAACGGCGGCGGTGTACCTCGGCGGCCTTGTCGTAGATGCGGGCTTTCAGCTCGGGTATATTGAGGTTTTTCTTGGCCGAGATAAAGACGCAGTCATCACCCATACGTGCCATCCAAGATGTGCGCAGTTGATCCAACGACATATTGCGTGTGGTGCGTTCGGTAAGGTCGTCCTCGTCCTTGGGCTGATATGTGAAAGCATCTATCTTATTGAACACCAATATCACCGGGGTATCGGCATCTTTGCCTATAACTTCGCGCAAGGTCTGCTCCACAACTTGTATTTGCTCCTCGAAATTGGGGTGCGAAATGTCCACGACGTGCACCAGGACATCGGCTTCGCGCACCTCGTCAAGCGTGGACTTAAAGGACTCGACAAGGTGTGTAGGCAGTTTGCGTATAAAGCCTACGGTATCGGTAAGCAATATCGGGAGATTGTCGATGGCGATTTTGCGCACGGTGGTGTCGAGTGTCGCAAACATCTTGTTTTCGGCAAAAACATCGCTTTTGCTCAACAGGTTCATAATCGTGGACTTGCCTACGTTGGTATAGCCCACCAGGGCAACGCGCGTCAGCTTGCCGCGATTTTTGCGCTGCAAGGCTTTCTGTCGGTCTATGGAGGCGAGTTCCTGCTTGAGTCGGGCTATTTTGTCCAAGATGATACGGCGGTCGGTTTCGATCTGTGTCTCACCGGGGCCGCGCATACCGATACCGCCGCGCTGGCGTTCGAGGTGCGTCCACAGACGTGTCAGACGCGGAAGCATGTATTGGTATTGAGCCAATTCGACTTGCGTCTTGGCGTGTGCCGTCTGGGCGCGCCGGGCAAAGATATCCAATATCAACGATGTACGGTCCAGGATTTTGACCTGCAACTCGCGCTCGATATTAGACACTTGCTTGGTGGACAAGTCGTCATCAAAGACCACAAGGCCTATGTCGTTGGCCTCGACAAACTGCTTGATTTCTTCCAGCTTGCCTTTGCCTACAAAGGTGCGCGGATTCGGATACTCGCATTTCTGAATAAAAGTCTTGACGGTTACGGCGCCGGCCGTATCGGCCAGAAAAGCCAGTTCGTCGAGGTATTCGCGAGCCTTTTCCTCGGGCTGCTCGCGCGTGGCGAGAGCCACGAGTATGGCACGCTCGTTGGCTTCTTGAGATATGACGAATTCTTTCATTGATTGCTATTTAGGTTGAGGGAGGGGTATATAGATTGCTACGGCTTGGGCGGTCCTACGATAAGCGTTCCGTGCAGGCTGTCGCGGAAGAAGTGCTGCGCGACGCGACGCATATCATCGCCGGTCAATGCGCAGTAGCGGCGCAATTGGGCGTCCGGGGTTTCGCGGTGGTATACAGCCAAAGCGAGGGCGGCGGCGCGGCCTACATAGTCGAGACTTTCAAGGCGGAAGGCGGCACGCTGGCGATTTTGGAGACGTTCCAACTCGGCTTCGCTTACGGCGTCAGGGCCGCACAACAGGTTGCACTCACCGAGAAGTATCTCGGCGGCACGACGACAGACGTCATCGTCGGCATATCCCGTGGCGGACAATCGTGCCGAGACGGTCAATAGTCCGGGACCTTCGCTTCCGGTGATGCTTGCATCCACGCCGCTGAAGGTGCCGTCGCCGTCAATGATGAGACGGCGATAAAGGCGTGAGGCGGCTCCGGCAGCCAAGGCATCGGTGATAGCGTCCGCCGCAGTGTAATCGACAGTGCCGTACGGATCTGTAAGCCAAGCCATAGTAATGGCCGTAGCCGGAACGGAAGCGTCATCGCACCGTACCCAAGGCGAAGTAGTCAATGCGGGCACCGCCATAGGCGGCGTCGCCACTGCTTCGCGGCGCGGAATGCCGCCGAACCATTTGTCGGCCAAGGCAAAAGCCTCGTCGCGTCCGATATTTCCGGTGACGGCCACCACGGCATTACTCGGGGTGTAATGATGCTCGAACCACCGACGTGTATCTTCGCCGGTGACAGCGGCGATATGCGACGGATCTTTGCCGATTACGGGCCACGAATAGGTATGCGATGACGGGTACATCATCTTGGGCAGCGCATGTCCGGTGATACCGTAAGGACGGTTGAGGCATTGCTGCTTGAATTCCTCGGTGACAACACTGCGCTGTACACGAAGGCTTTCGCTATCAAAGGCCGGCGAGAGCATACGGTCGCTCTCGAGGTAGAACAGCGTCTCGGCATTGTGCGCCGGCGCCATGGAGTAGAAATTGGTGAAGTCGTTGGAAGTCCAGGCATTGGAACGTCCGCCGGCGGCAGTGAGCGTGCCGTCATAATCGGGTACATGCACCGACGGGCCGAACATCAAGTGCTCAAACAGGTGAGCGATGCCGGTTTGCGCCGGATCCTCATCGCGTCCGCCAACGCCGTAAAGCACGTCGAGGCACACCATAGCGGTGGCCTCGTCACGGCTATGTACTACGCGCAACCCGTTGGCAAGGGTATGCACCGCCGCGTCTTCGCTTATTGCAAAGTCCGCGGCGGTGTCATGTTGCGTGTCGGGCGCTTCGATGTTTCGGTCGCTCTCCGGCGTCATTTCTTATCGATGATGGACATCGAGATTATACGGATGTCCTTAACGGGGCGATCGCCGGCGTCTGTCTGTGCTTTTTCGATTTTTTCGACGATATCCATGCCGCTGACGACTTCGCCGAAGACGGTGTAATTGCGATCCAGGAACGGAGTTCCGCCCTCTTTGACGTACGTGTCTATAATTTCTTTGGAAAGTCCGGCGGTGCTGTCATTGGCGAATTTGGCATTTACCTGCTTGATGAGTTCGTCCTGCAGCGCCATCAGACCCTGCTGATCGCCGGCCTGTTGCATGGCGCGTATTTGCTGCATACGGGCCTGTGCCAGGCGGTTGAATTCTTCCTGCATTGCGCCTTGGCGAGCCATGGCCGTAAGCTCGGCTTCCGAAACTTTCTTACCGGTGACGATATAGAATTGCGAGCCGGAGGAACGTTTTTCGGGGTTGACTTGGTCGCCCTGACGGGCAGCGGCCAGTGCGCCGCGTTTGTGGAAGTGCTTGGGATACACGATTTCGGCTTCGATGGTATAGTCGGGGCCGCCGGCACCGAGTTGCTGTC
>CAVEDT010000057.1:0-1160 GCA_963614475.1 Roseburia faecis | reverse complement strand
GTTGCTGTCCGGGCTTGGCGTCACGACTGTCGGGATCACCGGCCTGAACCATAAATTCGTTGATGACGCGGTGGAACAGCGTATTGTTGTAATAGCCTTCGCGCACCAGTTTCAGGAAATTGGCCTGGTGTTTGGGCGTATCGCCATAGACCTTGACGGTGATGTCGCCCTCGGTGGTCTTGATAAGTACGGTTGTGTCGGGATTTGTCATTGTAGTCTGTGCTTTGACTGAGTCGGTGGCTGCGGCGTTAGCGCTGTCGGTGCTCTTGCCGGCGCATGCCGTCAGTGCCGTCGCTATAGCCACGATGCCCAATATTTGCTTAATCATTGGTGTATAATTAGATATGTTGTCTTGTTGGGAAAGATTTCGACGCTTTACATAGGACTGTCGGGGAACAGGCGCTTGTACATGCGGCGGAAATTGTTGTCCGTAGCTATGAGCTGCTGCGCCTTCTCGGCATAGTCTTCGCCGTAGATGCATGTCATCAGGTCGCCCAGATAGCGGCGCTCGCGGTCGCGATCTATGGTCAGCGCCACAAGGCGATGTACCGCGTCGGCGTAATGCTCGGCATCGATGGCATGCAGAAAACGTGCCGCGCTGGCCATATATTGGCCGGTGAGGTCCACTCGCTGCATATTGTCAATGATGGCCGGAATGTCCTCGTCGCAGCGCCCGATATTATTGGCCAGGTATTCGTAATTGGCAAGGCCGTCGTGATCCGATGCCAATGCCTTGATGTCGTCTTCGTTCATATCTGTGCAGATGTTTTACCGCAAAGTTAGTCATAATTTTCCTAATGCGCATCGTGCCAACGCACAATCCGCACAACATCTGCGACCGCCACCCGACGTCATTCCGAAATACGGGCCCGACATCTACACATTAAAGCCGTGTAAATCAGTTGCGTATCTTACCACTACACAGATACGGCAAATAGCATACTGCAAGCAACAGCGCAATGCCAGTCGATGACATTTCGAGCCACGTAAAATGCTGAATAAGCATTGTAAGGCCCCAAATCACACGTCCGAGGAATACTATGACGATGACTGACATAGCTGTGGTCTGCAACGGCAGACGCGGAATGACCTTGAGTGCGGACATTCCGTAAAGAAAAAAAAAAAAAAAGGCTACG
Organism: Roseburia faecis; assembly: GCA_963614475.1. GTDB lineage: Bacteria > Bacteroidota > Bacteroidia > Bacteroidales > Muribaculaceae > CAG-873. The sequence goes on along the minus strand of CAVEDT010000057.1, from coordinate 24 downwards.
GCTATGATGACCGTGATGACATAG
>CAVEDT010000056.1:4682-8055 GCA_963614475.1 Roseburia faecis | reverse complement strand
GTACAGAGAGCCAGCTCGGTGATGCGACACCTGCCGACTTGTACGTCTTCAACCGCAACCTCTCCGAGATTTGCGCTGAAGTGGATGCCAATAACTTTGATATGTTCATCTCCATCCACTCCAATGCAGCTTCCGAAGGTACCAACACCAACTACCCGTTGTTCCTCTATCGCGGCTACGACCAAGGTAAAATGGTGGAAGAGGCCGGTCTTACCCTCGCACACCAGCAGACATCCTATGATATGGCAAGCAAATGCTGGCCTTACGCCTATGGAAATACCCATATGATGTGGACGGCTTATGCCAACGGTGTCAACCTTCGCGGAGACTACAACTTTTATTCTTGGGATAAAATCACCGGCCCCACAGGAGCTGTAGGAAAACTCGGAGTGCTTCGTCACCACGTGCCCGGCTTCCTCGTAGAAGGCTACTTCCACACCTACCAGCCCGCACGCCACCGTGCAATGAACTGGGACGTATGCCGCGTCGAAGGTGATGCATACGCTCATGGTATCGCCGACTACTTCGGCCTGAAAAAAGAGTCTACCGGTACGATCTACGGCGTTGTACGCGACAAATACGAAAAATTCAAAGATGCCGCCTACACACCCAACATGACCACCTTGGATGCATACAAGCCTCTCAACGGAGCTACCGCCATCCTCAAAAAGGCCGGCACAGAGGTTGCACGCTACACCACGGATAACTACTACAATGGCGCATTCGTATTTAACGGTCTTGAGCCCGGCGACTACACCATCGAATTCGAAGCCGAAGGTTACAAGCCCATCGAAGAACCCGTGGCAGTGACTGTCAAGGCTGCCGATGCCGTATATCCCACCGCTCAGCTCGTCAGCGAAAGCTGGACGCCCCCGGCAGTTGTATACGAGAACTATCCCGACCCCGCAGCCGCACAGAAAGGCGCTTACGCTCCCGACGAAATGTCGTTTGAGCAGACATACGTAGACGAGCCCATCGCACAACTCGCCGACAAGAACGTTCGCCGCGTCATCGCTCACAACGGCAAGCTCTATATCCTCGCTCTTGACAAGGTCGAGAAACCAAATCCCACCATCATTGTTTACGATCCCGAGGCCAAGACTGTTCTGACCGAAGTATCCACCGAGGGCACCGAAGGTACCGAGAAGAATGTGGCCGACATCCAAGTGACCGCTGACGGCGTCCTCGTGGCTTGCGCCAAGGAACTCTGCCAGTTCAGCGACGAACAAATAGAAGATGGAGAGACCCGTGGCGAACACAATATCTACAAATGGGCCAATGACGAGAACGGCCTGCCCACAGGCGCTCCCGTTAAGTGGTTCAGCTCGAAGCGTTCCGGCAATATGCTCCGTGCATATGTGGGTGAGTCTATGGCCTATACCGGCACCTCGGACGAGGGCGTTATTATAGTTCCGGCACAGTCATGGTATTCGTCTACCACCATGTTCTATAATGTGTATGATGTAGTCGGCGGTGAACTTGCTTCTGACGGCTATCTCAATAGTGTTGCCGATTGGAGCAAACAGAATATCCTGGGCGACTACACATTTGTGACATCACCTTTGGATAAAAATAAATTCCTGATTGTATCCTCCAATAAACCGGTATATGAAGTAAGCTTCAACGATGTCAAGACATATACCGAGGCTCCCGAAGGCGTTGCTAATGTAAACGCTGCCGGTGCATTCCGCTTCCGTGGCCACAGCTACATGGTAGCTCCCGATAATGCTGATGGTAATAACGGCGGTGTCAAGCTCGTCGAGGTTACCGAAGGCCTTGCCGCTGCACAGAACGTTGCCACGACCAATACCTCCATCGCTGCCGTAGCCGCCAATGCCGCTACCGCTGCTGATGTAGACGTGGTTACTGATGTTCAGACCGAAGAAGTGACCGCCGCATACGTCAACCTCTATGCCGTACGTGACGGCAAGGTAAGCCGCTTCACCACCAAGGGTACCACCGCTACCGTTGAGGCTGCTGCTTATGCTTACGGCCTGTCCTCCAAGGATAACGACGGAACTGTGGATATTACATTCCACGCTACCGGCGCCGCTCCCAAGGCCGAACTCGTACTCAATGACGGCAAGAAAGAAATCGTAGTGCCCATGGGCGCTGCCGTCAAGGGCGAAAACACCTTCACTCTCACCAAGGAAGGCCTGCTCGACGAAGATAGCGAATACACTTGGGAAGTACGTCTGACCAATAAGACTATCCCCACCTCCGGTCTCGTTAAGACTATGAAGGCTGCCACGGGTAGCAGCCTCCGTGCTTCCGTGCTCACCATCACCGACCCGACCCAGCCCTCGTTCGGTTACAGCGCATTTGCACCCGGCAAGGCCGAAGGTCTGACCATCTTTGATCCCGAAGGCAACGAAGTTGCTACCGGCTTGTTCAAACAACACGCACTTTGGGGCGGCAAAACTTCCAACACCGCCAACCCGTTCCGTGGCGGCGAACGCGAAGGCAAATTCGTATTCGCAGCTTGGGGTGATGACGCATGTGGTGTCACTTATGTAGATCCTCTGAACCTCGACGAAGGTCTGAAGTGTATGTACGCAGGTGAAAAACAATCCTCCGGTGCATACCTCTACAATGGCGTCAATGTCGGCGGCGGCCACAGCGGTCTCTGCTTCGTAGGCAAGGGCGACGATACTCGCATGTACGCATTCTCCGAAGACCACGACAGTTCTATTGCCCCCACCAACTCCCTGCTTTATTGGGAACTCGGTAGCGCATGGCAAATCACCATGGCACCCAAGGCTACGGGCGAAGGCGCACGTTGGGCCAACACCAACTGCGATCTCGTGCCTTACGGTGACGGTCTGTTTATGTCACAATGCCGCAGCGCCGGCAACAACAGCGTCGGATGCCCCGTATTCTGCTACATCGGCAAAGACAACGCTGTGAAGTACAATTCCGGCAACGAGGAAGACAAACTATGGATCAACTCCGGCAACTCCGCTATCGCCATCAGCCCCGACGGCAAGACATTCGTTCTGGGTACCTACGGCAATATGCTGGTAATGGACGTAGCATGGAAAGACGGCGTGCCCACGATGACCAAGCGCTTCGAAATCACCCCCACCAAGGCCGGTGACTGGGCAACCGCACGCTTCGACTATGCAGGCAACCTCCACTATTTCGCACGCGCCATCGGCAAGTACGAAGTATATGCCATCGCGCAAGAGCATCCCGTAGTGACCACTCCGGCACTCGCCACCGACGTCATCAAAGGCAATCGCTCCGAAGTTGAGGACCTCTATGACGAAGCCGTTGATGCCGAAGCTCCCGTACTTTACTACAACCTGCAAGGCATCCAAGTGGCTGCCGACAATCTGACCCCCGGCGTATACGTACGCGTTCAGGGTAAGAA
>CAVEDT010000056.1:0-4672 GCA_963614475.1 Roseburia faecis | reverse complement strand
GGGTAAGAATGCAACCAAGGTTGTCATTAAGTAAGGTCTCTAAGAATTTAGACTGAATTCCCCGGTTGGGGCGCGCCGTCGGCGCGCCCCAACTTTTTTTAGTGAGAGTAATGAGAATAATGGGAATGATGGGAGCAATGGGAGCAATGGGAATAATGTGTGGTGACGGCTATGACATAGCTCCCATATTCTTATGGCTCTTATAGCTCTTATAGCTCTTATAGCTCTCATTATTCCCATTGCTCCCATTCTTCCCACACTTTTCGCCGATAATTGCGGAAAAGTTTCGCTAATAAAAGTTGCGGCATCGGCGGAATATGCCTAACTTTGCAGAGCCGTGCGCCTTGTACGTCCGGCGCCCTATGCGTATCCGGGTTCGTCCCGGCTTGTGCAACCGACAACAACAAAATAATTATAAAAACTATTCTCTATTAACTTAATCATCTTCTTATGTGGTTATTTAGCTCATCTATAGGACGTAAGTTCGTGATGGCCGTTACCGGTCTGTGCCTCGTCCTATTCGTAACCTTTCACGTGCTGATGAACTCGGTAGCGCTGCTGTGGCCCACGGCTTACAATGCCGTGTGCGAATTCCTCGGCGCCAACTGGTATGCCCTGGTCGCTTCCATCGGCCTTGCCGCCCTGTTTGTCATCCACATCGTGTATGCATTGTGGCTGACGCTGCAAAACCGTCGTGCTCGTGGCAACGACCGTTACGCCGTCACCTCGCGCCCCGCTCAAGTCGAATGGTCTTCCAAGAACATGCTCGTGCTCGGCTTCGTAGTCATCGCCTTCCTGCTGCTCCACTTGTGGCAATTCTGGGCTAAGATGCAACTCGCCGAAATCGTTCCGTCGCAAATCGCCGGCGTGACCACCGTCGACTTCGCCGGAGCACCCGCCAATCCCGCTATGGGCACCATGTTCCTGCAGGTGGCCTTTAACAACTTCTGGGCTCCCGTATGCTACCTGGTAGCTTTCGTAGCTCTGTGGTTCCACATGACCCACGGATTCTGGAGCATGTTCCACACCGCAGGTTGGGACAACAACACGTGGCTGCCCCGCCTCAAATGCATCGCCAACTGGTGGACTTCCATCGTGATTGTTCTCTTCGTATGCCAGGTATTTGTGTTCACATATCGCGCACACACCAACTACTACGCCGAGAACGAAGCACTGCAGACCCAGTATGCCGAGGCTTGGAACAAAGAAGCTAAGGTCCTGAGCGAAGAATTCGAAGCCGGACTGATGGAGCTGGTAGCCCCCCAGATTGCAGTGATGAACAACGAGGCTTCGACTCCCGAAGCTCGTATGACCGCCAGCCGTGAAGCCGGTGCAGTTCAGACGAAATACATCCAAGATAACGGCGAAGCGTTCCTCCAGAAAGCCGAAGCACTCCAGAAAGCGTTCAACGCTCAGTGCCCCAAGGCCGCTCCCGGACAGGATATGCAGGCTCTCAACCAAATGATAGGTGCCATACGCTCCATGCTTCCCAAGCAGGTGCCCGCCGAAATGATCCAACCCCAACAATAACATAAACCACTGACAGCAATGGCAGATCTCAAAAATCTCGAGGGTATGATAGACTCTACCCCCATCATGCAGGAATTCGCCGACATCGAATCGTCGAAGCTCCCCGAGTACCAGATAGACTCGAAAATTCCCGAAGGTCCCGTCGCCGAGAAGTGGACCAACTATAAAGCTCACCAGAAACTCGTCAACCCCGCCAACAAGCGCCACCTGAGCGTCATCGTTGTCGGCACCGGTTTGGCAGGCGCCAGCGCCGCCAGCACCCTTGGCGAAATGGGCTTCAATGTGCTCAACTTCTGCATCCAGGACAGCCCCCGTCGTGCGCACTCCATCGCCGCACAGGGTGGTATCAATGCCGCCAAGAACTATCAGAACGACGGCGACAGTGTATATCGTCTGTTCTACGACACCGTCAAGGGCGGTGACTTCCGTTCGCGCGAAGCCAATGTATACCGTCTGGCCGAGGTGTCCAACAATATCATCGACCAATGCGTGGCTCAGGGCGTTCCCTTCGCACGCGAATACGGCGGCCTGCTGGCCAACCGTAGCTTCGGCGGCGCACAGGTGAGCCGTACATTCTACGCCAAAGGTCAGACCGGTCAACAGCTGCTGCTGGGCGCCTACTCGTCGCTCAACCGTCAGATCCAGAAGGGTACCGTCAAGTCCTTCAACCGTCGCGAAATGCTTGACCTGGTCATCATCGACGGTCGCGCTCGCGGTATCATCGTTCGCAACCTCATCAACGGTAAGCTCGAACGCTACAGCGCACATGCCGTTGTTCTCGCCACCGGTGGTTACGGCCGCGCCTTCTTCTTGAGCACCAACGCTATGGGCTGCAACGGTAGCGCTGCCGTGCAAGCTTTCAAGCACGGCGCTTATCTGGCCAACCTCGCCTTCACTCAGATACACCCCACCTGTATCCCCGTACACGGCGAAGACCAAAGCAAGCTGACCCTGATGTCCGAGTCGCTGCGTAACGACGGCCGCATCTGGGTACCCAAGAAAAAAGAAGATGCCGAGGCTATCCGTGCCGGCAAGCTCAAACCCACCGACATACCCGACGAAGATCGCGACTTCTATCTGGAACGCCGCTATCCCGCCTTCGGCAACCTGTGCCCCCGCGACATCGCATCACGTGCCGCCAAGGAGCGCTGTGACGCCGGCTACGGTGTAGGTACGGGCAACGCCGTATACCTCGACTTCAAGTACGCCATCGAGCGTCTGGGCGAGGACGTCGTTCGCGATCGCTACGGCAACCTCTTTGATATGTACAAGATGATCTCGGACGACAACCCCTACGAAACCCCGATGATGATCTTCCCCGCCAGCCACTACACCATGGGCGGCATCTGGGTGGACTACGAATTGCAGACCTCCATCAAGGGCCTCTTCGCTATCGGCGAATGCAACTTCAGCGACCACGGTGCCAACCGCCTCGGCGCTTCCGCTCTTATGCAGGGCCTGGCTGACGGATACTTCGTACTGCCATACACAATGCAGAACTATCTGTCCGACCAAATCAAGGTTGCATGCCCCGGCACCGATTCACCCGAATTTGACAAGGCCGAGCAGGGCGTACGTGACCGTATCGCTCGCCTGATGGCCATCAAGGGTACCAAGTCCCCCGACCAAATCCACAAACGTCTGGGCCACATCATGTGGAACCTCGTGGGTATGGGTCGTACACTCCAAGGCCTGGTGGAAGCCACCAAGGAAATCGAAGAAGTTCGCAAGGAATTCTACAGCGACCTGCGCATCGTAGGCGAAGCCGAAGACCTCAACACCGAGCTCGAAAAGGCTCTGCGTCTCGAGGACTTCCTCGTAATCGCCAAGATGATGGCTATCGATGCCCTCAACCGCAACGAAAGCTGCGGCGCACACTTCCGCGAAGAATATCAGACCGCTGACGGCGAGGCCGCCCGCAACGACCAAGACTATATGTACGTCGCCTGCTGGAAGTACGCCGGCGAAGGCGCCAAGCCCATACTGCTCAAGGAACCCCTGAAGTACGAGGCAATACACGTGCAGACCCGCAACTATAAGTCCTAACCTCACCCCCAATCACACAGAACACAATTATGGAAAAGACTATAAGCGTAAACCTGCGCATTTGGCGCCAGCGCGGCCCCAGAACCAAAGGGCAATTCCAAAACTACCACCTCGACGGTGTCTCCACCGGCAGCAGCTTCCTCGAGATGCTCGATATGCTCAATCAGCAGCTTGTCGAAGCCGGTGAAGAACCCGTAGTATTCGACAACGACTGCCGCGAAGGCATCTGCGGTATGTGCTCGCTGTACATCAACGGCCATCCTCACGGCCCCGTACAAGGCATCACCACCTGCCAGCTGCACATGCGCAAATTCAATGACGGCGACACTATCACCATCGAACCGTGGCGCTCGGCCGCATTCCCCGTAATCCGCGACCTCATGGTCAGCCGTAACGCCTTCGACCAAATCCAACAGGCCGGCGGTTACGTATCCTTCAACACCGGCGGTGCTCCCGATGCCAACGCTATACCCATCTCCAAAGAGGTGGCCGATATGGCTATGGATAGCGCGACCTGCATCGGCTGCGGCGCATGTGTCGCTGCCTGCAAGAATGGCTCGGCTATGCTCTTCGTGTCCGCAAAGGTCAGCCAATTTGCCCTGCTGCCTCAGGGTCAGGTAGAGCGCGCTCGCCGCGCCCGCGCAATGGTGCGCAAGATGGACGAACTCGGCTTCGGTAACTGCACCAACACCGGTGCTTGTGCAGCCGAATGCCCCAAGAACATCCCTCTGAGCAACATCGCACGCCTCAACCGCGAGTACCTCAAGGCGAAGTTCAAAGAGTAATATCGGACCCTGACTCTGAAGCCTGAGTCCTTGAGACCACGGGTTCAGAGGACATCCGACCTCGAAGACATCCGAGGACTCGGTATAGACGCACGCCCCCCACATCTGCCGTTTACGTGGCAGAGTGGGGGCGCGCTGCGTCTTGCCCGGCCTCCACAATCGACTTTGACGGACAATGGGGCATGGTAGAGCGTAAGCATCCGAAACAAGCCGACTTGTCAGGACAAAAAAAATCTCGCGGGATTACTCGCGAGAATTTTTGTAGTAGAAGGGCAGCATTTGTTTTATTCGTTCCGGCGGAGTGTCATCGT
>CAVEDT010000055.1:0-8056 GCA_963614475.1 Roseburia faecis | reverse complement strand
GTTCCGGCCCCACATCTCCGCGTCAATGCAAATATACATAGTTTTCCAATACCCTGCAAAATAATCAGACAAAAAACAAAAAACTTTTTTTAGATATAGCCAAACCATATATAATAAATAAGGTCGGCCGAAAAGGCCGACCTTTATTTTTGTTTATCGACTTGCGAAAAAGTTGAGCCGAATTTCCGTTCTACACGTTCTACACTTTCAACAAAGTTGATAATCAACAAAATAAATATTCTACACGTAGTAAAACCTATTCTACAAAATTCTACAAATGTAGACTATTTCGGAATCATTCTACAAAATGGCCCGGGTTTCTACATCTTTTGATGAATGCACGGCTTCAGCTCTTTGGGTTATATCACTGATTAAAAGTACATTGAACGAACAATCGCAAAGTGTAGAACGTGTAGAACATGTAGAACGGAAAAATATGTGTTGTGTTTTGAAATACACATCGGTATACATAATAGATATATCGTTATTATTTACTACCTTTACATAAATACAAAACACTATGAGCAAATTCGTTATCTATATCAACTTACCTAAGTATAAGGCGGAGTGGCTGACACACTGTCTTGGAGACCCGGTCGTATTCCCGGACTCATCCCCGCAAAACGCAATAATTCGCGCTTATATTCAACGTCTGCCTAAGGGCTACACACCTGACTGCGGTGGCGAAGGACTAACCGCCATCGCCATACCGTCAAGCAAAGCCAAGCCACCGGAATACTACAACTATATGGGACCTTGTGGAAAGGCAGCAGTAGCAGAGACCATAGATGATCTATTTCGCCGCACACTCTGGACAGCCATTACTCCATTGCGCGAGCAGGCCGTACCATGCGGCCTGAACAAAATGATTGCGGCATGGTGCGAAGCCAACGGCATCGGCATTGACCGTGCCGAGGCCGTCCGCCAATGCTATTACCGAATGCGTAACGATTTTGCAAAACGTGGTATAGACCTCAAGAAAAAATCAGGTAAAATTTAATAGACAAACCACTCGATTTAATAGAAATGCAAACGGCGGCATACAGCCGCGAACAATATAGTACAATATGGCTAATTTAATAAAAAACATCGTGGCGGTCTCCTATATCGAGACAACCAAACTGCAAAACATAGTATATGTTCCTCGAATCGGTGTGCGTCTGCAATACTGGCGAGATTGGCAGGATCTTGAAATATACGGCCTGGCAAGTGCCGAAGTTTCCAGCAAGGTTGAGAAGAAATCGAAACTATACACAACCACTCTTACGGTCATCGCCGCGTACGACAATGTCTTGACCACCAAACATTATGCTTTTCTTGCCAAATGCGCTGACGGTAGCTGGTACCTCATCGGTGGTAGCGGACATCCATATCCGATAGTCAACACCACGGACGTGCTGCCGGGCCGAACAAATGACAAAGCCGGTAGGACTATGACCATTGAATACACTGACACTCTTGGCCTGATGCCGGTACTTGATAGACCTTAGGGTCTTTTTATACAGATAAATAGCAAAATACCTTTGCTTATAAATTTTTAGAGTAGATATGCAATATCAACTAATCATAGACTATACGATTGGCGAGTACGGATACTCTATGCAGTACATCCGTTCGGTATTCGACCGCTATCGCGGCCAGCATGTCGATGTGAAAATATCTTCGCTCGGCGGCGATGTCGCACACGCGCTCGACATCCGACAGCAGTTTATTGACCATGGGGACGTAACCGTGTACTACACCGGATTCTCGGCATCGGCTGCAACAGTTATCGCCACAGGCGCAAAGAGGATTGTGATGAGCAAATATGCACTGATACTCGTGCATAAATGCTCTCTATTCGTAGACGCTTGGGGACGATACAATGCGGACGAAATGGCCGACCTAATGCAACGGCTGACCACGGCGAAGCAAGACGCGGAGAAAACAGACGTAATCCTCGCCAATATATATGCAAAGAGGTGTGGCAAGCCCGTGTCTGACATTCTGGCCATACTCAAAGAGGGGAAATGGCTCAACGCTGATGACGCCCTCGCTCTCGGCCTTATTGACGAAGTCTCCGAAGTCGCAGACGAGACACCGACAATGAACGAAACTATGGGCAACCGCGTCACGGCTCTCGGCCTGCCTCCGATTATTAACCAACAACTAATGACTAAGAAAGTGGAAAAGTACGATTTTTCGCACATCGCCAACATCCTCGGCATGGATACCATCGTTGCCGATCATGATGGAGATGTCACCTTGCGTGCCGAAGACTTCGCCCGTCTCGAAGCACACGTCCGCGATGCGGCCAAGGCCAAGACTGCGTCTTCCGACAAGGACTCTGCCATTGCCGAGCGAGACAAAACCATCGCGGAATTGACAGCACAAGTCGCCGCGCTCCAAAACGCGCCCGGTGATGATACTGCAGACGTTGACGGCGTCAACGACGTCGCCGCACCGAGCGCACTCAATATGTATAATGACATAAAAAAACTGCTATAATGGCTAACGTAACTATCACACCTGAGGCGCTTGCCAAGTCGGCAGCCCTTTATCGCAAGGAGTTGCTGCAGATGCCGGTGCTTGCACTCGGCCCTGCGCTCAATTACTTCACACTCCGCACCGGCATCCGATATTCGGAGACCGTCGGTCAGCTTGCCGGAGCAATAGAGATGGGACCCTATTCGGAAAGCCGCGTGGACTCCACCGGCGTATCCATTGCAGGACGCACCCTGCGCACCTATTTCGGCTCGGTTATCAAGGAGTTCTCACCGAATTCGGTGGCACAATCTATCTATGGATCGTCCATCACTTCCGGCGAGGGGCTCAAGGATACCGATATTGTTCGTCAGGTACTCACATTCCTGTCGGCCAAAATAGGTCAAGGCTTTGCCCAGCATCTTTTTGACGCTGTCCGTAATGACTCCGGCACAAAAACCGTTGATTTGTTCGACGGTATCGACACAATCACCGGCAAGGAGATTACCGCCGGCAATATCGCCGTTTCCAAGGGCAACCTCTATGAGTTCAGTGAGGCTATCACATCCGACAATGCCGTTGATGCAATCGTAGCATTCTGCCGAGCAGCCTCAGACGAACTGCTCGACTACGAAGACGGAGCCGACAGCCAAGGCGGCCAGCTCAATCTGTTCGTACCCCGTTCGCTGGTATACGCTTACCGCGATGACTACAAGACTACCACCGGCCAATCTCCTATATACGACAAATTCAATCAGACTGTTGTCGAGGGCTTCCCCAACATTACGCTCGTGCCTATGGCCGGCAAGGCCAAATCGGACTACATCCAGCTGTCGTCCAAAGCCAATATGCTCATCGGTACAGACCAAATGTCCAACCTCGAGAACATCGTTGTCGAAAAGCACGCTGCCTTCGTTCTTCAATTCGTTGCTACAATGTTCTTCGGTGTTGACTTCGAAAGCATCTCGGCCGAACGCCTGCTCGTCGGTAAGTTCAAAGCCGCTACGCCTCCGTCCGAGGATAAAGGAAAGACTGGCAACTAACACTTAAAAGACTGTAAAGATGACAACCAAGTGTACCACGGTCAACCTCTACGAGAGCCTGACCTTTTGCAAAGGGGAGACGACACTTCCCGGCCTTCGCCCAAAGGCATATTATATGCCCAAAAGTTTGATTGACACGTTCCCCACCCTCGCCAAGCCCGGCGACAAAGATGCCACGATGGCTTCAATAGCCACCTATAAAGGAGACTTTGCCCTCGCTGCCGATGCCAAATGGCGTCGCATAGACCTGCTCGCCACGGCAAGCAACATCAAGGCTGAAAGCCAAGGCGATGAGCCGTCCAAGACGTTCAACAACACCGCCACCATCAAATATGCCGGTGTCGGCCCGGATGCCACAGGCTTCTGCCGTATGGCCAACTCCGATGACATTGTATACGCTATCCAGCAGCGCGACGGCCAGTGGCGTATCGTCGGCAACGAAATGTTCGAGACCAATACCAAGCCGTCACAAGACAGCGGTATGTCCGTGACTGACGCCAGCGGCACGACCCTCGAAATCACCGTAACCGATGTATGTCCTTCGCCCTACTATGTAGGCAAACTCGTAACCGAAGACGGCACCATCGATTGCACTACAGGCGAAGTCGAAGCATCTGTCGGCGGCTGATATACATAGTTGGACTGACTTAGCACAGCATATAATCTTCAGTAGGCGCGACTGCGGGCTTAGGGTTGGCCTGTCGTCGCGCCTATAAATTTAATATTATGGCAAATCTTGACCCCAAACTTACCCGGGAGATGCAGGACTGGCTCAACGCACGCCCTGCCGACCGCGACTTTATGCGCGGCGCCGCGATGCTGCGGTCGCTCAACCGCAACAAGGCGCTATACAATACGCTTGTCCGTAATCCGGGCAAGTATATGTCCAAGCTCGAATACGAGCTACGCAAGCATCTGCGCATCCGGCTGCATAATATGAGCATCGCAGATGTCGTACACATGGAGGCGGAAGTTATGCCTCGTGTCGCCGCTACGGTGGCCGCGCCTCTCACTATCTCATCCGATGACGAGTTGCCGGAGGCGAATACCGCCCGTGGTCGCCGTACCGACCACGACAACCTTCCACCGGAGGTACAAGCTCTGTGGAATAGCAACGCGACTCGCTACCGCAAAATCGTACTGCTCTTCAACGAACTCAAAGCGATGGTAGACCAAGAGCCGTGCGACCGCTTCGAGAAGTTGCAGATGCTTGACGAACTTGACAAGCAATATCGCCATGCGCTTGAGCAGTACGATGCGTACGTGCCGGGGCACTCCGCTCTGCCGCCATCTGTCACTCCTCCACTGTCGTCTGTACGCACTGGCGAGGAGACCCGACGGCTGTCGGCAGCGCGCAAGACCCTCGGCAAATACAAGAAGGTGGCCTCGGCCGCAGATGTCTCCGACGATCGCCGCACTCTTGCAGTGGCCAAGTGCCGCGACTGTGTCGCAGTCATCTGCGACCTTGGAGGAAAGTTTACGCCCGAAGTCGCCGCCGAACTGGCGGCGCTCGGCATCGATGTCACGGATAAATCCAAGGCGTGATGTCCGGCGCAGCCTTGCCCAAGCTGTCTCCATTGGCGAGTTGCGCGGTACAGCCGTACTTCGGCAGAACCGCGCAGCTGTCGGACTATATCGACTGGGCACTCGACCAAATAGGCCCGGCCAGAATGGCCGTGTCCACATTCTCGGTGTCTGAGCAATTCTTGAGGTGGCTGCATCGCGCCCGTTCATCAGGGCGTATTTCGCGGTGTTCGCTGGTTTGCGACCTGCGTGCCGCACGCAAGACTGCGTCACTGGACAGCCTTATGCACAGTGTCTGCGACGAGGTAATACATGCTCAAAATCACAGCAAGGTCGTCATCCTGGAGACGCCTGTTGTGGCCGTGGCTATAGTCACGTCTCAGAATCAAACACGCGGAGACCGTTTCGAGGCAGGCATCATCACGACTGACATTCGCACTGTGTCCCGGCTCAAGGATGGGCTGGCCACACTGTGCGACGAATCCAAGACACTGACATGGAATTGAAAAAAGAAACAATCGACCGGGTGGCCGAATTGGCCGCTGCTCTCACTCCGCCGTCAGATATTGCCGCTTTGCTCGGTATCCCTGCCGATATGCTCAAGGCCGAATTGGCCAATCGCCTTTCTCCACTGCGAGCGGCATATCTCAAGGCTAAGGCGGAAACGGCGCTGATGTTACGTCGGCAGGAGATTGATTTTGCACGTGTCGGCTCGCCATTCGCGGTGCAGCTCACCGAGACTTATCTCCGCGATATGACCGCCGACGAAGATTATTAAAGCATCGACTATGCCACTACCAGCAATTAACGAAGTCGCGCAACGGCATCTTTTCTCAGACCGCGACAAGATGGTCAAGGCCGGACTTAACGACATCACGATAAGCCATGTCGTGCGTTTGCGCGATATGTACAACCATTGGCTAAATTTTCCGAGCAAACGTGACCGCGATATTGTAGCCGAGATTCGCCAACGGTATGGCGTCGGTGAGTCCGTGGCACGTGAAGACCTGCGGATTATCAAAGAGCTGCTTGGCGACTACCAGCGCCAAAGTAAGGATTATCACCGCTATCGTTTTTTGGAGATGATAAACCGTGCCTATGCCAAGGCCGACGCAGCTAACAATACACGCGACATGGTCGCTGCGGCCTCGCAATATGCCAAGTATACGCAGCTGGACAAGGAGGACGACCGCGAGAGCATCCTGTCCAAAGTCGTGCCCATTGTGCTGTCATTCACGGATGACCCGGAAGTCATCGGTATCAAGAGGATGCCGCACTTCCGCGAAAAGATCAAGGCGCTCAAGGAAAAGTATTATACGATGGACCAGACGGAGGATGTCGATTACGAGGACATCGATGCACGTTTGGATGATTTATTTAAGCCGATCGGGAATGGATACGCAGACTCAGCAAGTATATCTCAATGACGTTCAGCGTGACTTGATGACAGTCGTTCAAGCACGAGACACCGTCCTCGTCGCCGGTCGAGCATTCGGCAAAGGCATGGTCCATGCACTATGGAATAGGCGCAACTTCGAGCGCATGCCGGGGTCTGTCACCGGCTTTGTCTCGGCCAACATCAAGCGTGCGCTCACCAACACTCTGCCGTCAATGCTTGTGCATTGGGAGCGGTGGGGACTGCTGCGCAACGTCCACTGGTGTATCGGCATCAAGCCGCCGAAAGCCTGGGGCTGGAAGCAGCCGATATTTCCCATTCAAAACTACGAAAACGTATTGTCGTTCTATAACGGCAGCGTCGGCTTCATCATTTCGCAAGACCGCACAGGCACATCCAATTCGCAGTCGTATGATGCGCTGGATATTGACGAGGCAAAGTTTATCGACTTCGAGCAGCTCAAAGACGAAACGCTACCGGCATTGCGTGGCAACCGTCAATACTTCGGCAAACACTTCTTTCACCATTCGACGCTCATCACATCCGATATGCCGGTAACGAAGAAGGGGTCATGGTTCTTGGAGTATGACAAGAAGTGCGATTCTGATCTGATTGATGCGATACGTGGCCTTGTAGCTGAGATACACCACTTCGAGGGCAGGGTTCGTGAACTGGCCGCTGCCGGAATCGCGCCATCGGCACGGATGCGTTCAACGCTGCTCAATATGCACCGCACACTCTGCCGGCTTCGCTCGGTGGCACTGGACTACCGCGAAGTGTCCACCATCGACAACATGGTGGTGCTTGGCGAGGCTTTCATCCGGCAGCTCAAGCGAGACCTGCCACCGCTGACATTCCAGGCGTCTGTGCTGTGTAAGCGCATCGGCATTGCTCGTGACGGCTTTTACTCCTCAATGACGGAGGGTCATAAGTACTCGGCTACGAACTTCGGCCACCTCGACAGCCTTGAGTATGACTTTGACAAAATCAAAGAGCCGTCATCGCTTATGGACGCGGACGTGGACGCCGACCAGCCGATATGTATTGCCTTTGACTACAACGCCAATATCAACTGGCTTGTGGCCGGGCAGCCTCGAGGCCGAAAGTTGTTGGTGCTGAAGTCATTCTATGTCAAGTACGAGCGGAAGCTCAACGAACTGGTAGAGGACTTCTGCAAATACTACCGCCACCATCATAACCGCCGCGTTGTGTTTTACTATGATGCCACGGCCAAGCAAGGGTCGTATGCCGTGGACAATCTGTGCTTCGCCTCGGTCATCGTCAACGCCTTTCGCTCGCGAGGGTGGATGGTGACGGAGGTGGACATCGGCGTGCCGATGCGTCAGATACTCAAACACCTTCTCATCAATCGTATGTTCGCCGGCAAGGCACACCTGGTGCCGATGATTAATCGCGAAAACAACGAGGACTTACTTATCTCGATACAGACTGCCGGTATTTATAACGGCGGCAAGGATAAACGCGGCGAAAAACTGGCCGAGACAGAAGAGAATAAGTTGGAGAGCCGCACTGATGGTTCGGATGCTTTCGACACCTTGTGCATCGGATGCGAGAGCCATCCGCAGACAACCTCAGTGTATGCCGTGACTTCGTCCTTCTGACCTTACCT
>CAVEDT010000054.1:0-8104 GCA_963614475.1 Roseburia faecis | reverse complement strand
CAGAGAATATGTGCCGCGCAGACACACTGTCACGCGGCACGGCTTTGTGTAACAGACACTGACGACTATGCTAAAAAAATTCTTCATGTCATTCCTCGGCTCGATGGCCGCCATTTGGCTGTCGGTGATGTTATTGTTCGTACTCACGATCGTATTCATTGCCGGGCTTGTCGGGTCAAGCCTCAAAAGTGTCGAGATAGTAGACCACAGCATATTACATATACGTCTTGACGGAACCATCAGCGAACACACGGCTCCGCAAGACATACCCGACCTCATCCTCAACGGTCAATCCAACGCCACCACCTTCGAGGACATCCTGCGCTCGCTGGAATACGCAGCCACAGACAACCGCATTGACGGTGTGTACATCGACTGCTCGGGCAGTGCGCTGGGATACGCCTCACGCGCCGAGTTACGTGAAGCACTCGCCCGCTTCAAAAAAAGCACAGACAAATGGGTATTGGCCTATGGCGACGAACTCAGTCAAGGCGACTATTACGTAGCCTCCGTCGCCGATACGGTATACCTCAACCCAATGGGCACACTTGACATCCACGGCCTGTCGTCCTCTGTACCTTACTTCAAAGACGCTTTGGACAAACTGGACGTAAACATCCAAGTTTTCAAAGTAGGCACCTACAAAAGCGCCGTCGAACCATTTCTGCTCAATAGCATGAGCGAACCCGCTCGTATGCAGACACAATTATTCCTCGACTCGATATGGGCCGGCATTTCGGAAGGTATCGGACAGTCACGCAAGATGCCGGCGTCCGGTGTCTGCGCCTTGGCCGATTCGCTCACCATGAGCCGCAGTGCACAATGGTGTCTCAATCATAAGCTTATAGACAAATCCGCTTACCGACGTCAAGTCGAAGACGTCTTGTGTACGCTCACCGAGACAGATGATCCGGAAGACCTTGAATTGGTATCTCCGGCCGAGTATATGTCCGATTACACCGAGGCAACCTTTGCCACCAAAGATGATACACATATTGCGGTCGTCTTTGCAGACGGAGATATCACCGAGGATGGCAACGAAGGCATCGTGGCATCCTCGCTCGTACCCGAAATATTAAGCCTTGCCAAGGACGAAAACATTGCCGGAATGGTGCTGCGCGTCAATTCGGGCGGCGGTAGCGCCTTTGCCAGCGAACAGATATGGGACGCCGTGCGTTTCTTCAAGGCACAGAACAAGCCCGTATACGTTTCTATGGGCGACTATGCAGCCTCCGGAGGCTACTACATCTCCTGCGGCGCCGACCGCATATATGCCATGCCGCAAACGCTCACCGGTTCGATAGGCATCTTCGGCATCGTTCCATCCATCGAGGGCACACTGAACAACCATCTGGGCATACACTTCTCCAGCGTCAGCACAGGCCCCGATGCCATTGATTTATCCGTAACCACAGACATGACTCCAAGGCAAAAAGCCGAGATGCAACGCGCCATCCGGCGCGGCTACGAGACATTCGTAGGACGCGTCGCCGATGGTCGCCACATCTCCCGAGATAGTGTCGATGCCATCGCGCAAGGCCGCGTATGGGACGGCAAAACCGCATTACGCATAGGACTCGTCGACCGTATAGGCTCGCTGCATGACGCTATTGCCGACCTGGCTCGCCAAATTGGCATTGCACCAACAGCTTACGCCACATATCCGGCCGCAGACATCTCTCCGCTACAGCAACTACTCTCTGCCGGTATCGGCGGACAAGACGCCATACCCGATGCTTTAAAAGCCAAAGCCGCTTGGGTCGCACTTACACCGGCCGAAGCCGACAAGGCACTACGGATGCTGAGGCAAATTGTCAGTATGTCACCTATACAGGCACGCATGGAGTGCATAACCCTCCAATAAGCGAACGCTGCCACAAAATTCATAGTATTGCAGAATACACACGGACAGACAAGCGACAAGACAACGCCAAACAGCGACAGACGAGAAAATAGACGAAACGACAAAAGAAACAGGACACCATAAAACGACAACGCAGATGCGCAGATCTACATTAGCCAAACTCATCCTGCTACCGCTGTCTAAGATATACGGCGCGGTGACGGCTGTGCGCAACCTATGCTATAACTGCAACATCATCAAGTCGTACTCCTTTGACGTTCCTGTGGTCTGCATCGGCAACCTCGCCGTAGGCGGTACCGGCAAGACGCCTCATACCGAATACGTTGTTGCCGCATTACGCGACCGCTTCAACATCGGAATACTCAGCCGCGGATACAAGCGCCACACCTCCGGGTTCGTGGCCGCCACTCCCCAATCGGCTCCTAACGACATCGGCGATGAACCGTACCAAATATACCACAAATTCGGGCGCAAAATCACCGTATGCGTATGCGAAGACCGCGTAGCCGGGATTAGACGTATGCTTGCCGACGATCCATCGCTCAGCATGATTGTCTTAGACGATGCATTCCAGCACCGCCGCGTCAAGCCTGACATTTCGATAGTACTCACCGAATACAATCGTCCGTATTTCAAGGACAAGATGCTGCCTTACGGGCGCTTACGCGAGTCGGCAAAAAACATCACACGCGCCGGCATAAGACCTATCGACATCAGGACTTTCGGCAAAAACCTCAACCTGATTCCCGACCAAGGCTTGTTCTATTCGCGTTACGCCTACGAGCAGGCACGCCCCGTCTTCGGCGGAACACCTATACGACTGGACCGGCTCACGACCAACGATGCCGTTCTTGTCATTGCCGGCATAGCCAATCCGAAGCCCTTCGTCCGCTACGTCAAAAGTTTTGACGCACATGTCAAGGTCAACGTCTTCGATGACCACCACAACTATACACGCCACGACCTCGAGCTCATCGCCGAGAGATACAACAGCCTGCAAGGTGCACGCAAAATCATCGTTACAACCGAAAAAGACGCCGTGCGGCTGCTAAACAATCCGTACTTCCCGAAAGCACTCAAAAGCGCATTGATGTATGTGCCTGTGCACGTCGAATTTTTGCATACCGAACCGGGAGATACGTTGCGTGGAGAGACACTCCGTGACGAGATACTTCGTCTGATGAAGCTCAAAGGGCTACTCAACCCCTTGCGGCACACCTGACAATAACGATGTAGCGAACATCACTACGCTACACAGATACGACACACATTTAAACAACTAAACAACACACACTAAAAACACATAAAAACTATTATTCACAATGCTCGAAAAAATCAAAGAAACAGCGCGCTTTCTTAGCGAACGCGTAAGCGACATGCCCAAGACTGCCATCATCCTCGGCAGCGGCCTCGGCGCACTTGTAGACCATATCGACAACAAGGTAGTCATCCCCTACAGCCAGATACCCAATATGCCCGTATCCACCGTACAAGGACACAGCGGCAACCTCATCTTCGGCGACCTGAACGGCAAACGTGTCATCGCAATGCAAGGCCGTTTCCACTACTACGAAGGCTATGACATGAAGACCGTCACCTTCCCCGTACGTGTCTTCCGCGCCCTCGGCGTTGACACCCTGTATGTATCCAATGCAGCAGGCGGTATGAACAAAGACTTCCGCGTAGGCGATATCATGACCATCACCGACCAAATCAACCTCTTCCCCGAGAACCCGCTGCGCGGCAAAAACTACGAGGAACTGGGTCCGCGCTTCCCTGCAATGACCGAAGCATACGACCACGAACTCATCCGCAAGGCTGACGAAATAGCCAAGCGCCTCGGCATCCGTCTGATGCACGGTGTATATGTAGGTACCACCGGCCCCACATTCGAGACTCCGGCCGAATACGAGTACTTCCGTGTAATCGGCGGCGACGCTGTAGGTATGTCCACCGTTCCCGAAGTCATCGTGGCACGTCACGCCGGAATGCGCGTCTACGGTATCTCCGTCATCACCGACCTCGGAGGCAAAGACGTTCGTCAGGTGCCCACCCACGAAGAAGTACAGATGGCTGCCGAGAATGCTCAGCCTAAGATGCTCGCCATCATCAAGGAACTCGTATCCGCAAACTAATACGCGATTCCGACCCGAATAATATTGTGGTGACACGCCCCGGCTCACGCGGCTGACGTGTCACCACAACATTATACCGGACAAGTCTCATCGCCCCCCCCTCACATCCTCAACACCAAACGCAACCGTTCCATAACATTCACCTCAAAATTAGGCATCATGGAAGAAAAGCAGACAGAAATAGCTACTCTGGGCGAATTCGGTCTTATAGATAAAATCACCGAAGGCATCGTCCACAAAAACGCCTCCACAATACGTGGCATCGGCGATGACGCCGCCGAATTGTCTTATCCGGACACACGCGTACTCGTATCCACGGATATCCTTATGGAAGGCATACACTTTGACCTGACATACGTGCCGCTTAAACACCTCGGATACAAATCAGCCGTTGTCAACTTCAGCGATATATACGCTATGAACGGCACGCCGCGGCAGATTGTGGTATCTTTGGGCATTTCACGCCGCTTTACTGTCGAGCACATCCAGCAACTTTACGAAGGCTTGCGTCTGGCCTGCGAAGTCTACGGCGTAGACCTGGTGGGCGGAGACACTACATCCTCGCGCCAAGGTTTGGTTATCTCCGTCACCGTCATCGGCGATGCTCCCGCCTCAAAAGTCGTAGGCCGTGACGGTGCACACCCCAACGATCTGATATGTGTCAGCGGCGACCTTGGTGCTGCATATATGGGACTTCAAGTACTCGAACGCGAAAAAGCCGCATCGGTAGGCATCAAGGGCTTCGAACCCCAATTCACAGGCAAAGAATACCTCGTCGAAAGGCAACTCAAGCCCGAAGCACGACGCGATATCGTGGCGCAACTGGACCGGGCCGGTATCGTACCCACCTCAATGATTGACATCTCCGACGGGCTGTCTTCCGAGCTATTGCACATTTGCCAAAAGTCAAAGACCGGATGCCGCGTCTACGAAGAGCGCATACCTATCGACTATCAGACAGCCGTGATGGCTCAGGAATTGAACATGAATCTCGTGACAGCCGCTATGAACGGAGGCGAAGACTACGAATTGTTGTTCACCGTTCCTCTGGCCGACCACGAAAAAATCAAAGATATGTCCGGAATACGCATCATCGGACACATTACGGACCAAGCGCTGGGATGCGCAATGGTCACTCGCGACGGCGAAAACGAAATCGCCATCAAAGCTCAAGGCTGGAATCATCTTGCTCAGTGACAAACCGAACATTTCAATAACTATCAGGGCATCTGCGCGACATAGTGTATTATACTGCTTATTCTTTCCCTTCCAATCGAAGGTAAGCATCTTATGCAGCAAAAGTCCTGTCGAAAATCAGGCTGTATAACAGCCATCTTGAAAAAAAGTATTAACTTTGCATAGCCGAACGGCAAGCAAGCCCATAACGGCGTTCATTTATAGACGTACATATTCAAGCATGATCAACCGTATACTCATACGAACCAAGGTAGTACAAATGCTGTACTCATACCTTCTGACACGTACCGATTTCAAAATCCTTCAACAACCGGAATCGACGTCACAGGACGCTGTGTTTGCATACAAAGTCTATAAAGACTTGCTGCTGATGCTGGTACAGTTTACCAACGGCAAGAAGACGTCCAAGATGCCCGTGGCTATAGCTGTGGACAAGAAGATGCTTCGCAGCCGCGTAGGCGCTGCCTTGGCCTCAGACGATACTATCAAGGAAATACTCTTCAAGGACGACAACGACCTTCAGGTCCTCGCCCCGGAGATGCAACGCCTGGCAGACAACATCGCCCAATCATCGGCATACAAAGACTACAGCAAAAAACGCTCGCCCGAAATTGCGATGGAGGTGTCAATGTGGATCTCCGTATTTACCACCATCATCAAGCGTGATCGTGCGTTCATAGCAGCTATACGTTCGCTCGAAAGATTCACCAATAAGGGTTTTGAACAAGGCTTTATCCTTTTTGAGAATACATTGACTTCGTACCGCGATGCCTCTATGGGTTATACCTCGGCAAAGAAGGACTTGGCACTGTCTCTGGACAAGGCCTACAACCTATACTGCGATATCTTTTGCCTGATAACTAATATCACCAAAGCTCAAGCCGAGAACATCGAAAACGCCAAGGCTAAATTTTTGGCTACGCAAGACGAACTCAATCCCAATATGCGGTTTGTAGACAACTCATTCGTGGCCAAGCTGCTCGAATCGCCTGCATTTGCATCATACTACGAGAAAAACGCTACGGGCTGGACCTCTGATATCTCGCTGGTTAATGACCTGCTCAAGGAAATCACCGCATCACAATACTATATCGACTACATGGACGCCGAAAGTACCGACTTCGAACTCGACTGCGAAGTATGGCGCAATCTGCTGCGCAATGTAGTGTTCCGTAGCGACGCGCTCGAAGAGGCCATCGAAAACGAATCGGTATTTTGGAACGACGACCTTAATATAATGGGCACTTTCGTGCTCAAGACAATACGCTATGCGCAGTCGCATCCTGACGAGCCGGTATCTCTTCTGGAAAAATACAAAGACGAAGAAGACGCGACCTTCGGTGCCGAACTCTTCGACGCAGCCATAGAGCATCGCTACGAGTACCGCGAACTCATCAACCGCTTCATCAACAACCAAAACTGGGAAATAGAACGTATACCGTTTATGGACATAGTCATTATGATTACAGCCATTACCGAGTTGGTGGCCTACCCCAACATTCCCGTGGCAGTGACCATGAACGAGTACGTCGAATTGGCCAATAATTACTCGACGGCAAAGAGCGGTCAATTCGTCAACGGCATCCTATATTCCGTAGCTACATATCTCAAGAACAACAACGTAATATATAAGTAAATACCATACACTAATAATTCACTGACAAAAAAGAAAAATTATGATTGAAAACGCAATACTTCTCGATGGAGCTACCGCAGGTGCCGGAGCAAATGCCGGAGCAGGTGCCGGAATGATGAACATCATCATGATTGTGGCACTGATTGCCATCTTCTACTTCTTTATGATTCGTCCTCAACAGAAAAAGCAGAAAGAACTGCGCAAACAGCGCGAAGCTATGTCTAAGGGAGACAACGTTGTTACAGCCGGCGGCATCTACGGACGCATCCGCGAAATTGACGAAAACACCAACACCATGCTCATCGAAGTGGACAAGGACGTCAAGATTCGCGTAGACCGCAACTCGGTATACCCCTCCGCAGTTCAAGCCAACGAAGCACAGAAATAAGTGTAAGCCGTGGGTGCCCTGCAAGACAAGGCCCGACGCGCCGCAAACATTATACGTCAATACGTTTTCTCGCCCCGTGGGAAGAGCGTATTGACGTTTTGCGTCTTTCTGGCAATTTCAGCCGCCTTATGGGTGGTAATGTCGCTGAACCAGGAAATGCAACAAGACATCCGGTGCCGTATCGAGATAGTCAACAAGCCGGATTCGGTCACAATGATTTCGTACCTGCCTGAAGACATAAATGTCAGCGTCAAATCACGAGGGTCTCAACTTATAAAATTCAGCTTTGGGACACCGCCGACAATATCTATAGACTACAAGTACCTTACGCACGGCAATCGCATTTCCATAGGTACTTCGGAAATGCGTGCATTACTGCGCAATGTCTTTGGCCAGAATGCTCAGATATTGTCTTTCAGCCCGGACACGCTCAATTTAACATTCACTTCAAGGCCCGGAGTATCCATGCGGGTAGACGTGGCCGCGCAAGTATCGACACGTTCGGACTTCGCTCTGGCAGGAGCCAAATGCGTACCCGAATCGGTTGTAGTCTATTCGACGCGACCTTTGGATCCCACGGTAGACAAAGTAGTCACGCCCATCATCCAGTACACAAATATGTCCGAGACCCAGACAATACGCACACGCGTAAATGTTCCGCCCGGATGCCGAGCCTTCCCGGATAGTGTCAGCGTAACCTTTCGTGTCGAGCCTCTGATAGCACGATCCATAAAGGTTCCCATCACTGCCATCAATGTCCCCGACAGTGTTCGACTGATTCTGCTACCGACCACGGTAACAGCCTCATATATGGTACCGGCCAATATGTACAACGAGCAATTGCCACCGCTGGTTGTCACCGCCGACTATCGCAGCATCGATAT
>CAVEDT010000053.1:0-8110 GCA_963614475.1 Roseburia faecis | reverse complement strand
CATCCGGCACCGCTTGGGTCAAAGGCTACATCGTAGGCTCCAGCGCCGGCAAGACCGCCGCCGAAATGACCAACGCCACCGGCACCGCCGCTTCGGCGTCCAACATCTTCATCGCCGCCAAGGCTGACGAAACCGACTACACCAAGTGTCTCCCCGTACAGCTCCCCGTAGGCGACATCCGCTCCTCGCTCAACCTCCAAGCTCATCCCGAAAACCTCGGTAAGGCTGTCGCCGTCAACGGCTCGCTCGAAAAATACTTCGGACAACCCGGCGTCAAGTCCGTCACCGAATTCGACCTCGACGGCGGCGTCACACCTCCCACGCCTCCCGTAACCTCCGGCGACGGCTCCGAGAACAACCCCTACACTGCTGCCGAAGTCATTGCCTTCAATCCGCAGTCCTCTCAGGAAGCCGTCAAGAGCGCCGTTTGGGTCACCGGTTACATCGTAGGTTGGGCTGACGTCAGCGCAACACCCTACGCCATCAACGCCGAGACCGCTCACTTCGACGCCTCCGCCACCATGGCCACCAATATCCTCGTAGCTCCCTCAGCCGACGTCAAAGACGTCTCCAAGTGCATCGGCGTCCAACTCCCCACCGGCGATATCCGCGGTGCGCTCAACCTCCAGGCCAACCCCGGCAACCTTGGCAAGAAACTCCAAATCAAGGGTGACATCATGAAGTATTGCGGCGTCCCCGGCATCAAAAATGCCACCGCCTACAAGCTCGAAGGAGGCACAACTCCCACCCCCACACCCTCCAACCCCGTGGCCTCGCTTAACGAAAACTTCGACGCCTCCACCAGCATCCCCGCCGGATGGACACAGTCGCAAGTAGCAGGCAACAAGGCTTGGTACGTATCCTCCTTCAACGGCAACAACTACGCCGCCATGACCGGCTTCAAGGGCACAGGTCCATTTGACCAGTGGCTCATCTCCCCGGCCATCGATATGTCCAAGGTTACCAAGAAAGTGCTGACCTTCGATACCCAAGTCAACGGATACGGCTCGACACAGTCCGCCCTCAAGGTCTTCGTACTCACCGCAGCCGACCCCGCCACCGCCAAAGCCACGCAGCTCAACGCCAACCTGGCTACAGCCCCCGCAAGCGGATACAGCGACTGGGCCAACTCGGGCGAACTGGACTTGAGCGCATTCTCCGGCATCATTTACATCGGGTTTGAATACACCTCGCCCGTGGCCGACAACTACGCCACCTGGTGCGTAGACAACGTCAAACTCAACGCCGAAGGCGGCACAACGCCCGACCCCACCCCCGATCCCACTCCCACAGGAGACTTCAAGGGCGACTTCAACTCGTTCAACAACGGTCAAGCCTTGTCCAAGCCTTACGGCACATACACCAACGCCACCGGATGGACCGCCACCAACGCCATCATCCTCGGCGGCGGCGATGCCGATTCCAACCCGATATTCAAGTTTATCGGCGCTGCCGGAACACTGGCCCCGACCATCAACGGCAAGACCTCCGCACCGGGCAGCCTCGTTTCGCCCGCACTGACCGGAAGCATCAAGACACTGACCTTCAAGTATGGTTTTGCCTTCAGTGAAGCCAAGGCCCAGTTCACCGTCAACGTCAAGGACGCCGCAGGCAACGTCATCAAGAGCCAAGTCGTGACCCTCGATACCGTCACAACCAAAACAGTCTACAACTTCAGCCTTGATGTCAACTACAACGGCAACTTCACCATCGAAATCATCAACAACTGCTACTCGCAGCTCGATGCCAATAAGGACCGCGTGTCCATTTGGGATCTGACCTGGAGCGAGTGACAACCTATGCCAAAGACCGGCCACGCCACACCGCCACACTCCGGCGGTGTGGCACGTCGGCCTTTCGGCTTTTTTCAAGTAATACCAAACACCGATGAAACTCACCAAGACACTTGCCGCAGCACTGCTGGCCCTGGCCTGCACAGCCCCGGCATACGCCCAAGACAACAATGCGGAGCGCACGATCACACAGACCGCCGGTATCGCATTCTACAATCTTGAGAACTTCTTTGACACCATACCCAACAACCCGCTGGGTCGCGACCTCGAGTACACCCCCAACGGCAAAAACCAATGGGACAGCCGTAAATACTGGAACAAGGTCAACAACCTTGCCCGCGCCATCTCATCGTTTACCTCCAAGCGTACGCCCAACGGCCCGGCCATAGTCGGCGTCAGCGAAGTCGAGAACCGCGGCGTCCTCGAAGACCTCGTACGCGACCCGCAACTGGCTCCGTGGAACCTCCAAATCGTACACCACGACTCGCCTGACAAGCGCGGTATCGATGTCAGCCTTCTGTACAACCCCAAGTACTTCAAACTGGAAAACGTCACCAACCACACCCTCACCGAAGTACCCTTCGCCACCCGTGACCAAATGTGCGTCGTCGGACGACTGATGGGACAGCGCGTAGCCGTCATCGTCAACCACTGGCCCTCTCGCATCGGCGGTCAGGAAAAATCCTCGCCCAACCGCGAAGCCGCCGCACGCCTGTGCCGCGCCATCTCCGACTCACTGTGGCGCGTAGACCCCCAAATCGGCGTCATCATCATGGGTGACCTCAACGACGACCCCATGGACAAATCATGCTCCGAAGTCCTCGGCGCCAAACGCGACAAGAAAGACGTCACCGAAGACCACGCTTTCTTCAGCCCCTTCTGGTCCATCCTCGACCATGGCACCGGAACACTCGCCTACAAGAGCTCGTGGAACCTCTTTGACCAGATAATCATCTCCGGCAATCTGCTCAATACGCCTGAAAATCGCTGGCACTTCCTGCGTGCCGAGGTGCTCAACCGCGACTTCCTCAAAGACACCGAAGGCGCTCGCCAGAACTATCCTCTGCGTACCTTTGCTTCCGGAGTATACCTCAACGGATACTCCGACCACTTCCCCACCGAAATCTTTGTGACGCGCCGCATCCCCGCCCCCAAGCGCTGACGCACGCGCCACTCCATCCCCACGCATACCGCGCCGCAAGCACGCTCCACTCAGCGTCTTGCGGCGCGGCCGCTATATACATACGTCATCCCGCTCACCGGAAGATCGCCCCCGTTTTGTTCAATAAATCGCATTTGTTCACTACCATTGAACAAGCACATTTTTTTGAACAAAATCGCCCTTGCGAGTTTTTGTTGATACAAACTTTTGAGACCTGACTTAGCACTCTGTCTTTGAGATATCCGTACAAAAACAATCGCTCATACCCCATCGGCTCGATATTAATTTGTATCTTTGTGCTGTCTTCCGACAAATAGCATCATCGCCATACCATAGAAGCGTATTTCTGCACACGTTCCAAAGCTGTATAGCAACCATCACATTGCAATCTCGTGCGTCAATTGACAGTACCGGATAGGAAAATGTGCATTAATTCAATCCACGCATTCGACAAACCATTAAACCGACAGGAGGGATTGACCGGTCAATACGATTATGAAAAATCTTGTCTTATTCTCCGCCACTATCCTATTATCGCTGCTACTCAGTGTATCCGATTACGCCGTAAATTGGGAGTGGGCACTCTATGGCTCAAGAGCATCCCGTTTCAGCAACGGGTTGGCTGATTTCTATTCCGCCGAAACCCATAAAAACGGATATATTGACGTCACCGGGAAAACGGTAATTCCGGCTATATATGATCAGACCGACTCTTTCTCGGCCAATTGCGCCGTAGTAAAAAAAGACGGCAAGCAAGCACTGATAGACAGACAGGGGAAGATTATCTTCGATTTCGGCAAATACGAATACTATAAATTAGAAAAAACGCCTAATGCATATCGCGTTACGGATGTCGCAACGGGTAAGCGGGCCTATTTTGACGGCACACGGTTCTTAACGGGCTTTGACTATCAATATATTGATGACTATGGCAACTATCCGTTCATCAGCCTAAGCGCTCAGTCAAAGAGAGACATCCTGAACGCGCTTACCGGCGAACTATACGGCAATTCATTTGCCGCAAAATACGGGGACATCATTATCCTGAAGACAAGATACAACAACGACTTTTCGGAAAGGATGTATGCACGAGATGGGAATCCCATAAAGTCTGCATTCGAAAACAGCAGCGAAGGCGTGTATGTATTCAAAGACGAAAGCGCTAAAAAATACGGGCTTAAAGACAAGTCCGGCAATACTATAGTGCCGGCAAAATACAAAAATCGCTTTTCACACTTTTGGATAAACGATGTAGTTGTATTAATCGACAGCATTTCACCTAAAGAGAACTATGTCAACGTAGCCTTCAACAAGTACGGCAAGGAAATCTTGCGCTCCAAAAACATCTGGATGGGTGCAAACTTCATCTACACGGGCGATATAATCCAAGACAGCACATACCGTTTCTACGACAATATGGGAAATCGACTGAAACAACTCGACGGCCGTCAATGGATTTCGTGTGAAAACGGATACTACTATAACATTCCGAGCAAAAGCGTGTACTACGCAAAGACCGGAAAAATCGTTTCGGGAGTTGAATACTTCGGGCTGCCTTCCGAGGGGATGAGACTGATTCGCTTAAAGAAGAACGACAAAAACGAATACTACTTTCTCAACGATGATACACAAGAAAAGTTGGGCCCGTACGCGTATGCAAACGATTTTCATGAGGGCCTGGCTGTCGTTGAATTCAATGGAGACGGTGAAAGCAAAGTCATCGACAAAAAAGGCAAAGTATATTCCCTGCCAAGTGGGATAAAAATAGAGGGTGACCGTTTCCAAGAAGGCGTAATCAGCGCCACAGACAAATCAGCCTCCGTCCACGGACTATTATACAATCCCTTAGGTCATGACGGTTGGACTTATACTCAAAAAGCCGGCGAAATACATGATGCAGCCTATCGCGTCAAGTGGGAAGAGGCAAAGACGCTGTTCGAGGCAAAGAAATACGCACAAGCAAAGGACATCTATTACCTCCTTGCAATGCTCAGGCCCAAGGATAATTCTGCATTTGACAACTATGCCTGCTGTCTATACAACCTTGGATTGTACGCCGAAGCGGAGACCGCAATAGACTTGGCCTTACGCAATGACCCAAGCGATGAATATGCCCTCAACCTCAAAAGCAATATTACTCAGGCTTTGGAAGCGCATTATACCGGCGGCTACGATGAGGCCGAAGAAGACCGGAGTACCGGTTCGGTATGGTCGGCACTCGGCGATTTTGCCAATGCAATGATGGGTATTGCCGTCAATATAGCCGGAGGATCGCAAAATTACTATGCCACCGCCTCCGACGACTATTCGTCCGAATATAGATTTTCTAATTATTCGTCCGGCAATTATCAGCAACAATACGACAGATGGGCAAGCGTCGCCGAAAGGCACTATAACTCCATCACCAATTTGGGCTCATCTTTCACATCACGAAGCGGTAAAAAACATGGCCATTCGGGACAAGGCGCATCGCCGAGCAACTATGTCATGCAGAAAAGGCAATTTAGAGAGGCACAGAAAGAGATGCGTCGTATACGCGCCAAAGCTCGAAACGCCGGCATCACCATCATGAAATCTCAATATGAGGATGCTACTATTTCCTATTAAGGTATCATAAACATCCCCGACTATGGACACAGACGCACTGTATTACGATGCACTCGAGCTGCTGGAAACGCTGATAGCCACGCCGCGAATATCGCGCGGCGAGGGCGCTGCCGCCGACGCGGTGGCGCGATGGATGGTTCGCCACGGCTTGGACGCACGCCGCCACGGCGACAATGTTTGGGCACTGCTGCAGCCCTGGGACGACACCTTGCCCACGCTGCTGCTCAACTCGCATATCGACACGGTGCGTCCTTGTGCCGGATGGACACATGACCCGTACACGCCCGTGCACGAGGATGGACGCCTCTACGGTCTGGGCAGTAACGATGCGGGCGCCTCGCTGGTGTCGCTGTTGGCCGTAGCCGCATATATGCAGGCGCATCCTCAGTCTCATGCCGCCTATAATATCGTCATCGCCGCCTCAGCGCAGGAGGAAGTCAGCGGGCACGGAGGCATGGAAACGCTGCGCAGCCTGCTGCCGCATATCGATGCCGCCATCGTCGGCGAACCCACGGGAATGCGCCCCGCCGTGTCCGAGAAAGGCCTTATTGTCATCGATGCCGTGGTCTCCGGCATCGGCGGACACGCCGCACGCACCGATGACGGCGGCGACGGCAATGCCATATACCGCGCCATGCAGGTGGCCGACACCCTGCGACATCTCCAACTGCCGCCCGTATCTTCCACCCTCGGTCCGGTCAAAATCACCGTGACAGGCATTTGGGCCGGCACGCAGCACAATGTCATCCCCGCCGAGTGCCGCATGATGATAGACGTACGCACCACCGACACCCATACCAACGAGGAAGTGCTGTCGGCCATGCGCGCCGCCGTACCCGAGTGGTGTACGCTCACGCCGCGCTCGCTGCGCCTGACGCCCTCGGCCATATTGCCGCAGCACCCCATAGTCCGACGACTCGAGATGCTCGGACTTACGTCCTACGGCTCGCCTACACTCAGCGACCGCGCACTCATGCCCTGGCCGTCCGTCAAATGCGGCCCCGGCGACAGCACCCGCTCCCACGCTGCCGACGAGTACATCGCCACCGACGAAGTCCGCGCCGCCATCGACACCTACCTCCACATCCTCCAAGGATTGCATTTTTAAGGCGTCTCTTTCGTTGCATACGCGCTTACACCGAGTATTACAAAAAAAAACACAATACACCCCTCGCGCGCTTCCAGACAATACAACAAAAGAAGTGCGCCACCAAGCACCATAAAGTGGGTAATAGACACCCGAAAGAACACCGTTTTGCACATTTTCATTCACTTTTGACGTTATTTCCGAGTTTAATCACTATCTTTGCAGCATCGACAATTGTCTATAGTGCGGCATTTGCTTCACATTATTGCACAAAAGCAATTGAAACCTCCGATAAAACAACACCCGAACAAAACCAAAACAAACAACACCCTATGAATAAGAGAATAGCATTGATTCTTACCTGCATATTCTGCATAGCCTCGTCCTATGCTGTGGGACCTCGACTAGTACAGCAGTTCGAGTTTGAAGGTCGAACCGGAGTTACAATGCCGTTAGGAGGATATCGCGGCGGCAACAATGAGGCTTCTATGACCTTTGGATTAGAGTTACGCTACAACGCCGAAAGACTACACTGGGATTGTGGTGCCTTTTTGCAGTTTGATGCAGTAGTACGACATTTCGACATAATCAACCACCCCGGCGGATACCGGTCTCAGACCAACCGCACATTAGCATACGGCATAACCGGCGATTACAACTTCAAACAAGGATACAAGGTCAACCCGTTTGTCGGGATTGGCATAGGCGGCGGATCTATTGATCAAGTAGGTTCTTCAAACTATCATACAGTCTCAGCCAAAAACGCCTTCGTATTTATGCCACGTGCCGGCGTCGAATTATTTCATCATCTACGACTGACGGCACACTGCATGATTGTTCGGCACGGCTTCCACACAGCTGCCCTCACTATTGGCTTCGTCATCGGCGGAAAGCCTAAGAATGCGCAGCAGACCGACAAACAAGCAAAAGGCCCAGACAAATGAGACGAATTGCAACCGCATTCATCTGTATGCTTTGTACCATGCTTGCCTATGCAGTGGAACCTCGACTTGTCCGTATGTTCGAGTTTGAAATCAGGGGCGGATTAACGATGCCGTTAGGAGGATATCACGACGGCGACAACGATGTGGGACTATCTCTTGGACTAGAACTGCGATACAACACCGAAGAATTGCCATGGGACTGCGGCGTATTCCTACAGCTTGATGCGGCATCGCGAAATTTTTACTCGCAAAACTATCCCGGCTATGTTGGAACGCAAACTAACCGTACATGGGCATACGGCATAACCGGCGACTATAATTTCAGGCAGGGATACAGAGTCAATCCCTTTGTCGGAATGGGCGTAGGTATTGCATCCCTCGACCAAGAGGGTGATTCCAAATATAAGAATATCACATCCAATGAAACTTTCGTATTTATGCCGCGAGTCGGCATCGAGTTATTTCATCATCTACGACTGACGGCACACTGTATGATTGTACGGCACGGCTTCCATAC
>CAVEDT010000052.1:2469-8134 GCA_963614475.1 Roseburia faecis | reverse complement strand
CTACTACACCATGGAAATACTCTATTCCACCGAAGCAGACTATGACGCCGCCAATCCTTCGGCAGCCTTTACAAATAAGGTGAAGACCCTGCAATCGAGCCTCTCGTACGGACAGTTTATCAATTCGGACACATTTGTACCCATCAGCATTACAGGCATTCCGTCCGAAGCCAAGCGCATAGCCATACATTTCATTTCCAAGATTTCGTACACCAGTGCAATTTGGCTTGACAATGTTCGCATCTCCGAGACGGTGACCAACCCGTTGCTGGGCTACAACGTCTACGAAAACGGCGTAGGCCGCGTCAATACCGAGGTGGTGGACGCCGAGACAACGTCCTTCAATATCCCCGAAACAAGCATCGTCGATCGTCGCTATTTTATCACCGCCGTATATAGCACAGGTGAATCTCAACCGACCGGTTTGACGCCGTACTTCTCGGCCGTCAACGATATAGCCGGTGGTAGTGAAGGTGTGGCTGTTGCCGTGACTTCGGATGGTGTGGTAGTCTTCGGAGCGGACAATGCCGTGGTTTATGACCTCCAAGGTCGTATCGCCGCGTATGCACCCCGGGGCGTAGCCGTACGCCTTGCCCGGGGTATGTATATCGTCAAAGCTGGTACCGAAACCCGCAAGATTGTGGTAGGCAAGTAATAAACCTCCGCATCCTATTATACACAAAAAGGTCTGTACCCATGCCCGGGTACAGACCTTTTTGTGTATATCTTCGTGTATTTGCCGAGATGACTGTAGCGTAACGTGCGGTCGCGGCGAGAGGATATAGAAATGGGCGCGAATCACTTCGCGCCCTAAGTCTTTGGCGGCCGGCGCCGTATGGCGCAGCCATGCCGTGGTGTGTGTCTTTCTCGATTACGTAATTATCCTCTATATACAAAATCTTTGTCAATGTCGGCGGCGTCTGTGGCTCCGTCCGAGGCTGACTGCCGATGCAGTCTTTGTTGCCCTTAATTGACATTGCAAAATTACAGCCGTTACCATAGCCCGACAATACCTATTTTTAAGTATTTTGGGCCGCCGGATAGCCGTTATATCAATAAAGATATGTATCTTTGCGACGGATAAGAATAATCACTAAAATAAAAAATAACAATGAAACATCTTCACAACCTATTGACACTCGTTGCGTTGGCATGCCTCACATTCGGCATGACGGCATGTAACGATGACGACGATGACCCCGATGGCATCGACTTGGTATATAATTTCGGCAGGGAAACCAATGAGTACAATGCCGACGGCTATTGGGCTGAGGTTCTTAACCCCGAACAAGGCCCCCTCAAGTACACCGGCGTAACCATTTCGCATAATGTGTCCGGATACGAGTATGGCGGTGTCACCACTTATTCGTGGACCGGCTTCTGCCCCTCCAAGGTCTCGGATCTGAAGGACTACACGGCTGAAGGCACGTGGGTAGACCACCAGTTTGCAGCCATCACCGGCAGGGGCTACACCACACCCAACTACCTCGTAGGCTATTGGGATACCTCCGAAAAGCTTGACAAGGATATCGCCAACCCCAGCTGTTACCTCAAATTCGATAGCGAGGTTAGCATTCTCAGCGCTCGTATCGCCAATACCACGTGGGGCTACTTCGCCATGAAGAATGGCAGCGCATACAGCAAGGCCTTCACAGAGAGCGACTACTGCTACGTCATCATCTACGGACGTCTTCGCGGCGTATGCGTGGGCTCACTCAAAGTTCCCCTCGCTTACAAAGGCACCATTTTTGACACGTGGCTCGGTATCGACCTCTCCTCCTTCGGTACCGTGGATGAGCTCGTATTCCAGATGGAGTCCAGCGATAATTCCACTTACAACGGTGTTTCGTACATGAACAACCCGGCATACTTCTGCATCACCGACGTGTACACACATTTCGCTAAATCTCCGATAGGACAGTAATTTAGTATATACAAGAATAAGAAAATGGGGCGACCGGACATTTCGGTCGCCTTTTTTATGGCCGACTATGGCGTCCATACCGAAAAAATGGCGTATATTTGCATCTGTCAAAAGGCGCTTCCATGCCGGGAGCGCCGTCATGTAAAGACCCAAGATGTTTCTTACCGACCATACCATACCTTATAGTATTTTGCGGCGTCTGTTGCCGCTGGTAATAGTTGTAATGACTGTCGCGCTGCCGGCGTGTGTAGGCGGTGCGGACACGGAGGGCGACCTTGCGCTTGCCGAAAGTGCTATGCACGAAGGCCGTTATAGCGAGGCGGCGGATATATGCCGCGATATCCTCCAAAAAACGGACAGCACGGCCCTCACCGTCAATCAGATGTGCCGCATAGCAGTGGTGTATGCCACGGCGGCGGATAATGATTGTGACAACGAATTGAATATGGCTCGTGCTGCCGACTGCTTCCGTCGTGCCGCTGCTGTCAGCGCCGATTCGGTGTCGATGTTCCTCAACGGTCTGAGTGTCGAGGAGCAGAGCATCGCCAATATGGCGCATAGCTTGGCCTTGGGCACGCACTCGGACCTGCGCGATTACGAGGATTACGTACCCGACAGCATAGACGTCCATTGCCATGAGTGACGACTGGAAAGACGCTTTGGCGGCACTCCGCGGCATCGTACCGGCCGGAGAAATGTCGACAGACGACAGTGCTGAGTCGGCGGACAACGCCGAAGCACCGATCGTGAACGCCAAGGCGCGGACTCTCGAAATTGTATACGAACGCAAGGGTCGTGGCGGCCATCCGGCCACCATTGTGGTGTGTCCGCAAGATATGCCCGATGACGATGTGAGCGCCTTGGCTGGAACGTTGCGCCGTCGCCTCGGAGTGGGCGGCAGTGCCCGTGGCGGCGAAATACTGCTGCAGGGTGACCGCCGTGATGCCTTGCGCACCATACTGCCGGGGCTCGGGTTCAAGACCAAAGGCTGACCGCGTCAAGGATTGCTCCGCCTCTATCGCCTTCGGTCATCCCTCGCCGCAAAATCCCTTACTCCAAATCCACATCCATCTAATCATAGAAATTCAATTCTCCCCCAAATCCGTACCACATTATGTCTCACTTGACCATATACAAAGCCTCTGCCGGCTCGGGCAAGACCTATACGCTTACGTTGCAATACATTACATTGCTTTTGGGCGTCAAGGACGATGACGGTGTATACCATCTGAATCATAAAGACTGTCTGCCGCAAGGCGAGAGCGTGCAGCGCCGCCGCCACCGTCACATCTTGGCGGTGACCTTCACCAATAAGGCCACGGACGAGATGAAGCAGCGCATACTCAAGGAGTTGCAGGATTTGGCCGAAGAGCCGGCATCCGGGGCTAAGGATGCCGCGTATGCAGCCGCATTGATGGACTTGTTTGGCTGTACGCGTGGGCAGTTGGCCAAGGCGGCCAATGATGCCATGTGTCAGATTATATTCGATTACAGCCAGTTCCATGTCAGCACTATCGATGCTTTTTTCCAGAATGTACTGCGTTCTATGGCCTTTGAATTCGAGCGTCAGGGCGACTACGACATCACGATGGACTCGGAAGCGGTCATCAATTTTGCCATAGACGGGCTGCTCGAGGAGTTTAATATGGCGGATACGCATCAGCGTAATACCGAGCTGCGACCGTTGAACAACTGGATAATGCGCAAGATGGAGGAGTCTCTGCGTGATGGTACGGATTTCAATGTATTCCAATCCAAGGGCAGTGTGCGGCGCGGTATCGTGGATTTTGTTCGCAGCTTTTTTGATGAGGGTTTTGCCGAGCACAGCAAAGCTATGGGCAAATGGCTGGAACAAGACGGTGCCATACAGAAATTCAAGGATGCGGTAGACGACAGAATCGAGGCGCTAAAGACGCAATTGGCCGCATTGATGGATGCGGCACGAAGTGCTGTGGGCGGGCGCAAGCTCAAGAGCGTTCCCTCTAATATCTTGAAGAGCGATGAAGCGCCGAGTGTCAGCACCAAATACTATGAAAGGGCGGTGGATGCTGCTTTCAATGATATGCCTTTCGGCTCGGCGGATATTTTCAGCAAGGATACGCCTACGCCGGCCGAGGCGCAGACAATCCTGGCGGCGCTTAATTCTTATGCCAAGTATTGGGCTGATATCAAGACTCTTGAGTTGCTGAGAAAATACATAGGTATGTATGGGCTGTATAAGTTGGTGCTGAACCGCGTCGAGCAGTGGCGCCGAGACAATAATGTCTTGCTGCTGAGTGATGCAGCCGACCTTATAAGCCGATTTGTGACGCAAGACGATGTACCCTTTATGTACGAGCGTATGGGTGTCGACCTGCGACACTTCTTGATAGACGAGTTTCAGGACACTTCACGACTGCAATGGAACAATTTCCGCCCGCTGCTGTCCAACAGTCTTGCATCGGGATATGACAACCTGATTATCGGCGACGAAAAGCAGTCGATATACCGATTTCGCAATTCGGATTCGTCGCTGCTGCAGCACGAAGTCGCGGACGAATTCCCCGATGACTACCAATTGAAGGGCGTCAACCCCGGCGAGAATACCAATCACCGCAGCGCTGTCGAAATCGTGCGCTTCAATAATACGCTGTTCCATTATATCGCCAAGGAACTGGAGTTGCCGGACGGTTCGCATTTCGACAGCTTCGGCAATGTCATACAGGACATTCCGGAGCGTCATCGCGACCTGCATGGCGCGGTGCGCATCCATATTCCGCCAAAAAAGGAGAAAGCAGCAGATGGGGACCTCGCGGATGCGGTCGAGGACGAAGCCGTAGAGGTTGCAATGATCAAAAATATACGCCGCCAGCACGATGAGAGCGGATACCGCTGGGGTGATATTGCCGTGCTTACAGATACGAATAAACAGGCATCAAAATGCGTTGCCGCGCTTATCGAAGCGGGCATCCCGGTGATGTCTGCCGATGCGCTTGAGATTGATAACGCCCGAAGCGTCACCCTGGTCATCAGTATTATTCGCCTGATTGCCAACCTATGGAATATAACCAATGATGCCGTAGGTAAGGATAAAAAGTCGCAACGTGTGCTGGCTTCGATGATGCTGTGCCACTTCGAGTTAGCCCTATTTCGTAATAGTGTGAACGGCAACAATACGGCGGATGATGACGCCTTTGTGAAAACCATCGAGGAAGTTATGAAAGACTTGGCCGAAAATCATTTGGATGATGACTTTCGCAAACAGTTGGAACATATCGTGTCGCTGCATCCGTCGACACTGATGTCTTTGGCGGATATGATTATAGCCACCTTCGTGCCGCAAGAGATGGCACAGCGCGAAATGGTATATCTGAGCGCCCTGTCGGACACGCTGATGGACTACTCGACGCTGTATGGCAATGATATTTACGAATTCTTGAATTGGTGGGATAGGCAAAGCAAACACCCCACCATTAAGGCCTCGGGCGAAACGGATGCCGTCAGCGTGGTCACCATACACTCGGCCAAGGGCTTGCAATACCCGTGCGTGCATTTGCCGTATATGGACTTCGAGCTTATCGCCGGGCGCAATGTCGAGAGCGAATGGGTGGCATCGGACGCACTCAAAGGGCTAATCCCGGAAGCGGTGCTGCCTCCGGCGGTATTTATCCGCTATAGTAGTGACATGGCCGGCTATAATACGCGCTTCAAGAAGGCCTATATTAAAAATTGCCGCGCCAAAGCCACCGATAGCATCAATAA
>CAVEDT010000052.1:0-2459 GCA_963614475.1 Roseburia faecis | reverse complement strand
GGCCTACGTAGCCCTTACGCGTCCCGAACGCGAATTGGATATATATGTCAGCGATAAATCGTCGCAGGCGCTGTCGCGAAACAAAGAAACGGGTGCTATCGATGCCGGCGGCTTGGATGCAAAGAAGGCTTTTGATTACATCCTGGTCAACGCTGTCGCCGCCATTGACGACAAGGTGTCCGTGCCCGATGGTTACGAAAACCGCGACCCGGCGGTTACCGATGCTCTGGCCGAGCATTTTGAGAGCGCGACAGAGTATATCTACGGCGCCGATACGCATCCGGATTATGGTGAAGACATGAAGGATGATACAGCCGAGGAACTGGATTACGGCACGTACATACGCGACGACACGGCCATAGTGACGCGCGTGGACGCAATTACGCGCGTAGACGATGGAGAGGAAGGCTTCGATGATGAAGATGACGAGCCGACGCCGCCCGAAGCACAT
Organism: Roseburia faecis; assembly: GCA_963614475.1. Classification (GTDB taxonomy): domain Bacteria; phylum Bacteroidota; class Bacteroidia; order Bacteroidales; family Muribaculaceae; genus CAG-873. Next base: position 2,008 of record CAVEDT010000052.1, on the reverse strand, counting down.
GTCTTGGTGGACGGAGTATACGAAAGCGAGGAGATGCGCCAAGCAGCCATACGCGGCAAGGTGCTGCACGAAGTCCTCAGTGGCATACGCCGTCCCGAGGACGTCTGCGACGACAATGTTGTGGTTCCGCTGTGTCGCTGTGCCAGTGCTCATTATCTGCGTCATACGCATAATTACAAAGTTTATCTGGACGATTTACGTGCCTTATTCGGCGATGGCGGCACTAATGACGACGGACTGCGCCGCTGGTTTGTGGAGACGGACGAAAGTATGGAGGAACAGCCCATATTTGTGCCGCCCGTGCATTCCGAGGATGAGGACGACATGGGCCGCCTGCTGCGCCCGGATCGCGTGGTGATACACGATGGCGTTATGGAAGTCGTCGATTTCAAATTCACCACCCAGGAATACCCCGCCCACCATCGACAAGTCAACGAGTATTGCCGCATCCTGCACCAAATTTACCCCGAATATCCCATCAAAGGATACCTGTGGTACCTGGATCGCCACATCGTTGTCCCCGTCAAGCTCGACTGAGCAGATAGCAATCTTGTGAGAGCGGTAAGTCTTATGGGAATTATGAGAATCCCGGGCTGGATGGGATATATGAGACGAGTGATAGAATGTATGAGAATTATGGGATGAGGAGTTGGATGGGGTTTATGAGAACTGAGCCATTGTTCCCATAATTCCTATTGCTTACATTATTCCCGCAATATCTATTATGGAAGCGTATAGGCACAAAAAAAACGCGTGTTGACGCGTTCGGATTTGTGCAGCGGCGCATTTCTGCGCCTTGCTGTCCGAGGACGCCCGTATGGCGCCGCTCGGGGTTGCTTTTCGTGGATTTGTTTGTGTGTTAATTAGTAAAAACTATATCTATATATTACCCTATGAGAAACCATGTATTAGATTTTTCTGATGCAAAGGTAGACAAATGTTTTGAAGCGGCAAGCGAATGGTAGATTAAATAATGTTAATTGGGCTTATTTGTGGCATTTTGTCTGAATTTTGCTTGTTTTGATGCCCTCGGCAACGCCGATTCCGCGAAAACATACACAATCATAGCTATCGATGCTCGGGTTTGCTCGGCGACCTCCCGGGGCACCATGAGCCGCAATAATGCGGATGCGTCCGTCAAGGAATTGTCCTGCCTGCCGGATTATAAGAAACTGTATCCGGATGAAAAAGAAAGGTGGGGCTGTATTCGGATAAGAAAAGTAGGATGGCCGTGTTCGGATAAAAAAGAAAGTGACCGTGTTCGGATAAAAAAAGAAAGAAGCCGTTAGGCCGGTCGGCCTTGGCTTCTTTCTTTTTGTGAGTAGTCTTACCAGGATTCGAACCTAGACAGACAGAACCAAAAACTGTAGTGCTACCATTACACCATAAGACTATCGTGGTGCCCAAGCGCGGCGCTCCGCGCCTTAAGCGCTGCAAAGTTACGCATAATTCCCCGTTCCCACAAAATTTTTCCGAAAAATCCTTCCGAAAATATTTTTACTATTGCCGAATAAAAAAATATCACTAACTTTGTGCAGACCTATCGCCGTGAGGCAACCGTAGTGTTGCCGGGCAGTGGAAGGTCATTAAATATGAAGCGTTTATCGGCGCTTGGTTCTTGACCGCTTCAGAAATCTGGCAGTTTCGAGCAACTTCGTCAAGAATGAAGTAACGGTAGATGTCTCGGGTATGATTATCATATCTGTCAGCCTATTATGGATTTAACTATCATAGGGTGACGGCATATAGCATCATACGGCGTAGGCTCTACGTTGCTCGTTCTACGAAGTAACGGCTATGCCAGATGCCTTGAAGCGGAGGGACGGCAACGATACGGATCCTGCGCTTTTTTTGTGTACATATATATCCATATGGGATCGTGGATGAAATTTAACGATCTCATATTGAGATATGAACAAAATACATAGACATTGTTCTGCTTTTGCTATTCTTTTTCATTCGAAAATAATTTGTTGTATAAATGCTGATTTACAGCGTTTCATGTTTA
>CAVEDT010000051.1:0-8154 GCA_963614475.1 Roseburia faecis | reverse complement strand
GCGTGTAGATCCATAGTGATTACGCGGTCTACACCGGCTGTCATCAGCAAGTCGCTCACCAATTTAGCGGCGATGGATACGCGCGGTTTGTCCTTGCGGTCCTGGCGAGCCCATCCGAAGTAGGGCATCACGGCAATGACGGAACGTGCCGATGCACGCTTGGCTGCATCTATCATCAGCAGCAGTTCCATCAGGTTGTCACTGTTAGGGAATGTGGACTGTACAAGGTATACCTCGCAGCCTCGAATGGATTCCTCGAAAGACACTTCAAATTCTCCGTCGGCAAAGTGCTGGATGTTCATCTTGCCTAAGGGAACGTTCAGCTCGCGGCAAATTTCTTCGGCCATATAGAGCGAGCGCGTGCCCGCGAAGATTTTGAAAGGTACTTGTGGTGTATTCATTTTCTTTTGAAGAATGGTAATTGAAAGGATTGGGTGAGACTAATCTCACTGCAAAGGTAGTCTTTTTTTTGCGTCCGCCCATATTATTCGGCTATAAAAACGTCCGAATAATTTGTACTCGGTTTATTATAGACAAAAAAAGAGAGCGGCATTAGTGCCGTTCTCAGTAGAAGTTGCTATCCAAATAAGTGAAATGTCGGTCTTTGGAAGATGGCAGTCTCTAAGATTAAGAAAGTGTTAGTGCTTCCAAAGTGGATGTTGCGGGGTTGACGGCGACAATTCGTCCGTCGGGGTCAATAAGTACTGCGCCATAGTGGTCTGACATGCCGTAAGTTGTTCGCAGATTTTGAGCAAGTGCCGAGCCTGCATAGAATTGTGTATTGTCAGGTAGGCGGTCATGACGAATAATCTCGCGGTATAATATGGGGTCTTCATCGAGGTTTATGGATGCATACTCAATGACGTTTGCGTTTCCGGACTGCTGATACCAGCGGCTGTATTCGGTGGCTGTAATACGTGATTGTGCGTCTCCCGAGATCCAAAATGCTACGAGTGTGTAGCGTTTCTCGTTGTTAGGTGCGAATGTACGTTGTGCATTTTTTACGTTGAATGCCGGAGCTACGTCGCCGATAGTTACAGCTGTGGAGGTGGATTCAAAACCGTAAGTGACAGAAAGCATGCCGACTAAAAGCACAATAATAATAAGTTGTTTTCTCATTGCAAATCTTTATAGTTCTACACTAAGATGTACACAAGGGCATACACTGCTTGTAAGGGTACATCCTGCCGATTTTCGGCAAGGCGCTACCGCTGTAGCGCCGGTTTCCTTTTGGAATTGCGATGCAAAGGTACAACTAATATATTGAATATCAAAAATATGCCTGGCACTCGTGACTTTTTATGTGTGCAAAAAGGTTGCTCAATGTCCCGATTTTAACATTTGACAACGGCGTGTGTATGTATCGAAGGGGGGAGGAGCGGTTAATGATTAATATTTGTTAAGCAGGGGTGTATTCTGCTTTTTTGAGGCTGTTTTTTGCTCCGAAAAAGCCCGGAGATAGCAGTTGAACCGGAGTCGTTTCAGGGTGTTTATTCAAATAGCTCTTGACTATTTGGAGGCCGATATACCGAGCTACGCGACCGGGTGCGTCGGGACTGATGATGTATGTTTGCGGCGCCGGGGCAAATAGTTTATCCATGAGTGCCGCATCTGTCGAGTATAGCATTTGACCTTCGATAAGATGTCTCCAGATAAATGCTTCGTTGGATTGTATGTCTGCCAGGGTTGCTTCGTCATATCCGAGAGCAAGAGACTCTGTGGCTTTCGGGACGACTTGCATCTTAGCGTAGGCCAATGCACCTTCGTATAATAGGCGCGACAATACGGTGCGTTGTGAAGCCGCAATGCTGTCGTATGGATATGCCTCGGCTATGAGGGCTTCGGCCAGGTCATAAGGTAACATTTGCGGTGTTTTGGTGGCGCGTACATATTGTGGCCATCCGGAATATGCCGGATGGTTGCTGCCGAGGTAATGGTTTAGTGCGACAAAAACATAGGGCTCGTTGATTACAATAGACCTGCGGTCGGACCATACCACGGATGCATAATGACGACGAGGCAATACCAGGCCTTTGGCGGCGGCATTGTGCAATATCATACCCAAAGTATCGCGCATTGAGGTCAGGTCCGGAAACGCTTTTGCAGCTTCGGGCGCAAATGCCGCTACAGGGCGAGATGAAGCGTAAGCCTGCCAAGTTGTGTCCCCTTGCGTTGAGCTCAGATACTGCAATAAAGCATCGGCACACGCCTTAATGTCCTTCGGCATCGAGGTGTCGGCCCCGTTATGGTACTTAAGCGCGAGGCTGTCAAGCCGTGTAATTGGTTCCGGGGTCCAATCATTTTCGCCATTTGTGCATCCCGCGAATATGCATAGCAGCGATGCTATAATTATATAAATAGATGTATGTTTTCTGACCATAATACTTGACGGAAGAATATTCACGCAAATTTAGGCAAAAATGGAGGATATAGCATCAATGTTGGCGGAAATGTCTCTATCGGCTCAAAAATAAAGCGTGCAATGGCTGTTCGTGGCGAACTTTTTAGTATTTTTGCAGATAAATTGCGCAAGCGTACCGCCGTACGGCGAGAGCGTTGTGCATATATAAGATATTTTGATAATGACCGTCAAACGCATATACACGATACTTGTCTCGTTAATACTGTGCACCGTAAGCATATCGGCTGCGGATGATACACAGCCGTTTGTCCTAGTGCTTGATCCGGGACACGGAGGCAAGGACATCGGCGCTCCGGGCGCGTGCCGCAAAACCACGGAAAGCGCCGTGGTCCTTGACGTTGCCAAGCGGGTAGGGCGTATGGTCGAAGATGCAGGCTTGAACATCAAGACGGTATATACGCGAAAGACAGACCGCTTTGTAACACTACAAGGTCGTGCCGATATTGCCAATAAAGCGCATGGAGACTTGTTTGTAAGCATACATTGCAATTCGGTAAAGTCCGGCGGAAACAATGTGCAAGGTACTTCGGTGTACACACTTGGCAGTGGAAAGTCAAGCGAAAACCTAAGAGTGGCCATGCGTGAAAATTCGGTAATCGAACTCGAACCGGATTATACAGCAAAATACAGCGGGTTTGACCCGAATTCGGTTGAGTCATACATATTGTTTGAATTGAGCCAAGATGTCCATATAAGGCAGAGTATAGACTTTGCACGATTGGCGCAGGACGAATTGGTAAGTACTGCAGGACGTGTGGACAAGAAATTGCGACAAGCCAATTTTTGGGTGCTATGGGCCACTTCGATGCCGGCCGTATTGGTCGAACTTGATTTTATCTGCAATCCGACTATCGAAGATTTCTTTGCCGACGAAGAAGGCCGCGAAGAATGTGCCCTGGCAATATTTAATGCCGTTAAGAAGTATTACGAACGGACTATCAGACAAAAGGAAGCCGGCAAGCAGCACACTGCATTTGCCGATAGGTCCAATTGCAAGAAAAAAAGAAGATAAGTCACGTCCAGTAAAAGAGTAATAACCGGAAATAGAAACAACAAGTGGTGTCATGCACCGCAATACGATAACACGAACCAAATAGACAATGAAAAAAGTCTTCAGAAAAGAGATTCTTATTGCCGTATGTGCCCTTTCGGCACTTGCCATTTTGGTATTTGGCATTGACTTCCTAAAAGGCGTCAACGTATTCAAGGCGACCAATTATTATTATGCAACCTATACCGATGTTCAAGGTTTGGCAATATCGGCGCCGGTGACCTTGAGCGGCTACAAAGTGGGACAGGTACGAGACATAACCTATGAGTACGATAACCCCGGGCATGTACGTGTCGAGATTTCACTTGACAAGGACCTCAGCCTGCCCAAGGGTTCGCAAGCTGTACTTTCCAGTGACTTGCTGGGTACCGCATCCATTCAGCTTGTATTGGCTCCGGGTAAAGATTTTTATGAAGTAGGCTCCGAAATACCCGGCATAGTCCCCAAGGGTATGATGGATAATATTTCAGATGACCTATTGCCGTCTGTAGCCGCAATAGTTCCGAAGGTGGATACATTGCTCACCGGTGTCAATGCCCTTGTTTCAGATCCCGCTCTCGCAGCCTCGGTGAAGCGACTTGATGCAATTACAGCAAATATAGAAAAAGCCACCGTGACTCTGAATGGTATTATGCGCACACTTCCCCCAATAACATCGGATGTCAAGACCATTACAGGCAACGCCTCCACAGCAGTGGGTAATATCGCCGTATTGTCCGAAAAACTTAGCTCCATACCCGTGGACTCGCTGATGACGACGCTGAACGCCACTGCGCAGAACCTCAAGGTCCTTTCTGAACAACTCAAGAGCCCCAATTCGACTTTGGGTCAATTGATGAATAATCCGGCGCTGTACAACAACCTCAATGCCACCGTACAGAGCCTCGACTCGCTGTTCACCGACATCAAAGCCCATCCCAAACGCTATATCAGCATTAAGCTCTTATAAGCGTCGGTCGGATCCGGTCTTAGGACATAACCATGAAGAGTACGTATGCAGCACTAATCATGGAATGTGTCATAATAAGCAAACATAACGATTTTACCCCTGCCGCAGATGTTTGTAGCAGGGGTAAGTGTCTAAAGGAAAACAATATATAGCGTTTTGCGCTATGATAGAATCGGCCTAAATAATGAAGTAATATGATAGAGCGTATAGAATTGACGGTAGATCCGCGGACAGCTGCCGATGACGCGCTTTTGCGCGTATACATATCCACCAAGATGGACATAGATGTCAACCGTATTTGCCGCGTAGACATCGTACGTCGCTCCATAGATGCGCGGCAGCGTAATGTAAAGGTCAATCTTGCAGTCATGGTTCATATAGACAAAATAGACACGTCGGTTGATCTTGCACAGCCCATAATGTTTGAGCCGGTGGCTGCCGATGCGCCTGATGCCATCGTCGTAGGTGCCGGGCCGGCCGGATTGTTTGCAGCCCTAAGGCTTATCGAATTGGGTATTCGTCCGATAGTCTTGGAACGTGGCAAGGATGTGGACAGCCGCCGCGTAGATCTTGCGGCAATCAGTCGCCGTGGAATTGTTGACGCGGACAGCAATTATTGCTTTGGCGAAGGCGGAGCCGGAGCCTATTCGGATGGTAAACTATACACTCGCAGTCGCAAACGCGGCCCGGTAGATGTTATACTCAATATTTTCCATCAGCACGGTGCATTGCGTGATATACTTGTAGATGCGCATCCGCACATTGGTTCGGATCGTCTGCCGGCCATTATCAAGGCTATGCGTCAAACAATTCAACGCTGTGGCGGCGCTGTGCATTTTGGCACACGCGTCGTTTCGGTGGACATTGAAGAGAAAGACGGGGTACGTCGTGTTGTAGGTGTGACAACGGCAGAAGGCAAGTCATTCCACGGTCCTGTAATTCTGGCTACGGGCCATTCGGCACGAGACATATACCATTTCTTCGCAGATAAGGGCCTCGCGCTCGAGGCAAAGGGCATTGCAGTAGGTGTACGTTTGGAGCATCCTCAAAATACTATAGACCGGATACAATACCACAATCCCAATGGTAGAGGCAAATATCTGCCCGCTGCCGAATATTCGATGCTGACACGCGTGGACAATCGTGCCGTATATTCGTTCTGTATGTGCCCCGGCGGTTATATCATTCCCGCGGCATGTGTACCCGGCGAATTGGTGGTCAACGGAATGTCACCCGGCAACCGCGGTACACGCTGGGCCAACAGCGGAATGGTTGTAGAAATACTCCCGGAAGATGTCGAGGGCGATGATGTACTGCGTATGATGCACTATCAAGAGACTATCGAACATCGATTCTTTGAGGACGGCGGCAGTCTTAATGCGCCGGCGCAGCGTATGACTGATTTTGTCGCTTCGCGTCCGTCAGCCTCATTGCCTCCCACTTCATATACGGCGGGAATACATCCTGCACGAGTAGACGAGCTGCTACCCAAGGCCGTAGCATATCGTTTGCAGAAGGGATTCAGCGAATTCGGACGCCGCCATCGCGGTTTCTTATGCGCAGATGCATGCGTTATAGGTGCCGAGACTCGAACAAGTTCACCCGTGCGTATTCCGCGAGATGAAACGTCTTTGATGCATACCGAGGTGTCCGGCCTGTATCCATGCGGCGAAGGCGCCGGATATGCCGGGGGCATCGTGTCCGCCGCCATAGACGGCCGTCGGTGTGCCGAGGCTTTGGCCGAAACATTGGCACATCAAAAATAGATAATCCAAGAACGTCCGAACTACTTGAACAAGTACCGGGCCAGGCCGTAGATGTAGCGCCTGAATCCGGGACGATAATTGAGTATGCGCTCAAACCATCCGATATGTTTGCCGAAAAAGCGCACACATACGCCTACGTATATCATGGCAAATAAGGTGCCTATGCCGACAATGTTCCATAACCACTGTCCGAAGAACATGTAGCACGCGACTACGGCGCATACAACGATAAATGTGTCAAATCCGATTTTAACGGTGGGGAAAGCGATGGAAGTTACACGGCTGATTGCAACTGGCAAACCTTCGCCGGGCATAGTCACCGAACCGCATCTCACCTCGAGTGCTATGCCAAAGCCCATCACGGTACATCCGGCAATTTGCAGTATTATTTTGCCGGGTAGCCAATCGGTCACCATCATTGATGTCAAGAGCATATTCAAGTCTATGAGCGAGCCGAATACAAAGCCAATCAATAGCTGGAAAAGTTGTACGGCTTCGAATTGCCGTCTAAGGAGGGCAATTTGAAGGAGTACAAATACGAAATTCATAATATAGGTGTACTGACCGATGGTCAGTGCCGGCATAGTGCCCGTTGTCCCGGCGCTTTCGAATACATACGGAAGCGATGAGATCACGCTTGAACCTAATTGGCTTTGGACACATAGAGCCACTCCAAGGGTCATTAGAAACAGCGAAAACAGGAGCAGAATATGCTGCCAAACAAAAGATACTATACGGTTTTTATCCATACGTAGAAGTTTGGTTCGATTGTGATCTTAGACATTATATCAGTGAATTATGTGTGGCGTCGAAATTGATAAGAATATAATGTGCAGACACCTTTCGATATCTGCACATTATATTAGGGTGTCTCGCTATGATTACGCTTTGACTCCTTTGGCACCCTTGGCGCCTTTTGTGCCGCCGCCGAGGGCAAAGATGTTTTGGTCGTACGATACTACTTTTTGGCTTTGGTGACGGGCGCGTTTGAGTGCAAGAGATACCAATTGCGACATCAATTCGCTGAATGTAATGCCCGAAGCTTCCCATAAGTAGAAGGAGAGCGAGCCCGGTATGGTGTTGATTTCGTTGACATATATCGAGCCGTTGGCATCGTCGATTATCAAGTCGACGCGAGCCACTCCGTGGCAGGATAATACGCGGAAAGTCTCTCCGGCAAGGAATTGGATGCGTTTGGTGACATCCTCGTCCAATTCGGCCGGGATCCGTTTGGCCGAGGCTTGCATACCTTTGGCGCCTTTGCTGCCACCCATGTACTTATCTGTATACGAGAGAATTTCACCGGTCTTGATGGGCTCTTCGAGTACAGAAGTCCGATAGTCATCGCTTGTGCCGAGGACGGAGCAGTTGATTTCTTTGAGTTGCTCGACGAGATGTTCGACGATGAGTCGTGTCGAGTATTTGGCTGCTTCAGTGATTTTTTCGGCGAGAGCTTCACGATTGTCAGCGCGTGCGATACCTACTGAAGACCCGAGGTCGGCAGGCTTGACAATTACGGGGTAGGACAATGCTCTCTCTACTTGAGCAATAACCGCGTCGGGGTCTGAAGCCCACTCATGGTCCGTAAACCACGTGTAGTCCACTACAGGAATATCGCATGCACGGAGTATCATCTTCATCGTGATTTTGTCCATGCCGTTGGCCGATGCCAATACATCGCATCCGGCGTAAGGTATACCCGTAGCCTGTAAGATGCCTTGAAATGATCCGTCTTCGCCATTGGCGCCGTGTAGCACCGGGATAATTACGTCAAGTGTGGCTACTTTCTTGACCTTGGTGCCAAACATTGAGGATGCATCGGTATAGAGTGCGGTATCGCCATATATGGGACGCATATATACCGGGGTGCAACGGCGTAACAGCGCCGGGACATCGCGGTAATTGGAAACCTCCATCAAGGCTTCACCGGTATACCATTGTCCTCCTTTGGTGATATATATAGGGG
>CAVEDT010000050.1:2880-8211 GCA_963614475.1 Roseburia faecis | reverse complement strand
ATGCCCACAGCAAAGGCAAACACGGACGACACTATCAACAATGCGATAGATGCGGCACGGCCGGACAGCCATAGGAAGCGGAAACGCGATGTCGGATGTGCACGGTCAAAGCGCTTCCATTCCTCGTCTACTTCGGCACTCGACATTGTTTCCCGAGATTTCGCCGTAGACTGTGTTTTGACCAAAACATTATATATCTCGCGCGTCTCCGGATCCGAAAGTATTTCGGAAAGACGGGCGGAAGTGTATTTTTCGGGGTGCTCTATGATATCGAGCACAATATCATACTTATCCATTTTCACTCAATTTGTTTCGTATAATACTGAGTGCATGACGCAAGTGCTTGAACACAGCCGTCTGACTGATACCCATCTCGCGAGCCACCGCCTCGAATTTCAGTCCCGAAACAAAGCGCAGTTCGACCACGCGACGACACTGCTCGGGCAGGTCATCGCTAATAATCGAGTATATTTCCAGTATAGTAGCCTCGTCCGGCCAATCTTCTTCGTCGTACTCGTCCATCTCGGTGAAATACATCCCCAGCACACGTCCGTGGATATCCAAGTCGCGTATATGGTTGAGACAACGATTGCGGACGGCTCGCAGTAAATAGCTAGGAGTCAGAGCCGTGATAGCTATATTACCGTCAAGTAAAGTGCAAAAAACATCATGGACGATGTCGCGCGCAAGATCATCGTCATGCAGAAGCATCGCGGCCTGCCGATGCATCTGCGCATAATGCTTTTTGAACAGCTTTTCTATGTCGGCCCTATGTGTCATACACAAATATAACACACATTTCCGGAATTACTAAACCCCGGCTCGACAAAAAAATATTTTTCAGTTTAAGGTACAATCGTTTTTGCCGTCAGCGACAAATTCGATCTATGGACAAATCATCCGCACATCTACAACAGCTGACGGACATGCCGGTAAGGGCATGTCCGTCAGCTATTAACTCTTTAATATAGCAGATTGGGGGTTATCTCTGAGGCATAACGCGTTCATATAGCAGGTAGAATGCCGAAGGCGATTGGTCTTTCAAGAAAGGCACTTTGATCTTGTGTCCTCGACAATCTATTTCGGTTCGACTTTCTCGTTCATCATTTGCATTGATGTTGAGGATACTCTTTACGTAGAACGAGTGTGTAATCGTACGCTCAACATCGCCTTCCTTGGCATACGTTATTACATTGCCAAATTTTATAGGGCTATTACTATCGGTGAATTCGAGTTCGCCAAACTCCGAAGCCGTTAGCCCGCAAACGTCATAGGTTGCACGTGCTATTTTGTATTCGCTGATGAAGCGCGAAGTCTTGGGCGGTATCGAAACGACCTTTTTGCTGTGTATCGTTTGCGAAACACCCGTCGATGCCGATTTAAGCAATCCCCAGTATGCGGCGGTTACGCCTCCGGTGACTAGACTGGAGCTTTCGCGCTCTATATAGTAGTCGTATGATGTGCCATTGAGCACGAAGAAGGATTTCGTCAAGTCCACATTGACAATCTTGTCCGAATTGTTGGTGATTGTAAAGCCCGGCTCACCGCCATTGCTCCAGAAGTCGTACGAAACCGTGATGTCCTCGTAAGCATACTTGATGTCTGTCTCGGAACTTGCAGCTTCGGGTGCTGCGACATTGTACACCTGATAGCACATTGACTTGCAAGATGTCAGAGCAAGTGCGCCGACACAGGCCGCAATCATAAAAATTTTGTTCATGATAATGTGTTTTAGTTGTTTATTACCGTTTGTTTTTGTCTCATCTGCTGACGATGTCGCAAAGTTATACGCCATAATGAGCAATATTCGAGCACGACAATGTTAAACAACACTAAATATTTATACTCAAGAATCTTTACTCCGTCCTTATCGGCCGAGGCGAGAATCGAAGGCGGCAATGACATGGTGCATCTCGGCCGGCAGGTACGACATGGCGGCGGCGGACAACCCAGGCGGAATGGTGAAACGTGCCTCGGCCAAAGATCCGACGATGGTGCCCACCGTACCCGAGTCGCCACCGTATGACACGGCCTGTCGGATGGCATCCTCAAAATTCGAGGATACGGCGGCAAGATATAACGACAATGGCACACACCACTGACACGTCAGGTCAAAGCAGCCGCGCTCAGGCAGGTTTTCAAAGGCATCGGACGTGCTATACTCATCGCAATAGAATTCATTTGCAACGTCCTCAAAGATATATGAATCCTTGACCGACGCTTGTCGCATACGCAGAATAGCCACCGCAATGGCCACAGCGCCTTTAATGTCCTCGGGATGGCTGTGCGTCACGGCTGCCGATGCTTCGGCTTGCAGGCGTACATCGTCTTCGTTATCATAGAGCCATGCAATAGGGCTTACACGCATAGCCGGACCGTTACCGAAGCTATTGTACGGATATGGGTCGGGACGCATCACCCAATTGAGAAAATCGCTGTCGTACTCCCCCATCGGGTGGGGATAGCGGCGACACCACACGCGCAAGGCTTCGGCATATCCACGGTCGCGTAGCACGGCATCGGCCACGGCCACAGTACAAATGGACACGGCTGTATAGTCACAGCCCGCCCCAAAGAGTTCAAAATCATATTCCGAGGTGTTGTCTGACTTGTGGCGCGCCCCGATGATATCGCCTATAATTGCTCCTTTCATTCGCTATCTAACAGTTTGATTATATGTTTATAATATCGATTTATGGATGCAAAGTTAACCTCAAGATGTATCAAAAATCGTTACCTCCTCTACGGACCCGAAAAAAATTTCTCGCGGAATGTTCTGTAAGTCACGCGCTTTGCTGCGGAGGCAAAAAACGGGAATGTTTTTACGGATTTTTATTACTAACTTTGGCCTCCGAAACGACATTTTACCACCTATCCGAAACCACCAAAACAGCAATGTATCGCAAAGGCAAACTATACTTTCGCTACGGCACTATGGGCTCAGCCAAGACGGCTATGCTCCTGACTACAGCGTACAACTTCGAGGAACGCCACATGAGCTACCTGTGTATGAAGCCGGCCATCGACACGCGCGAGGGCGACCGCGTAATACACTCACGCATAGGCATCGAGCGTGCTTGCGAATGGATATACCCGGACACCGACTTATACCGCTTTGCCAAGAATTATTTCAAGAAAGAGGGCAAATTGGTGGATTGGTTTTTGGTCGACGAGGCTCAATTCCTAAGCGAACAGCAAGTGGATCAGCTGTCGCGCATAGTGGATGACTTCGGATGCAACGTGATTTGCTACGGACTGCGCACTGATTTCCAAAGCCATCTTTTCGAAGGGTCGCGTCGTCTTTTCGAGATTGCCGATACCATCGACGAAATCAAATCGACATGCAATTGCGGGCGCAAGACAATTATCAACGCGCGTATAGACGCCGAAGGCAATTTTGTCAGCGAGGGCGCTCAAGTCGAAATCGGCGGTGACGACCGATACGTGGCCGTATGCCGCAAGTGCTGGCGCAATAAGCGCATCGAGCAAAGCAGCCGCGACGTCCTGCCGCTAATCTGGAATGACGATGAGGAGGATTAATCCACTACAAAGCACAACGCACAGACAACCTGCAAGATGATACTTTGTACTCTCGCCCGACTGATTGCGACACAGCCTACATGGCTGCGCCCGGAAGTAACGGCATGGCTCGGCACTATCACCAACGACATCGCCCAAGAACGTCACGACATAGACGCGTACGATTACGCCAATGTCGAGACTCCCACCCTACGCGCTCGCGAGGATGCTCCACTGGAAGCGCATCGCCGCTATATCGATATACATATACCGCTGGACGGTCCCGAGACTATAGGCTGGGCACCCACGGATGCACTTACACATATTGCAACTCCGGGGTACAATGCCGAACGCGATTTTGCCCTCTACGATGACGAGGCACACACATTCTTTGACGTACGACCCGGCCAATGCGCGGTATTCTTCCCCGAAGATGCACACGCCCCGAATATCGGTGTCCCCGGCAAGGCTCACCGCAAGATTTGTGTGAAAATCGCCGTTGACACGGCAGACTAAACCTTGACGCAAATCACAAGTCTAAGTACAAAAATAGGGCCGGAGTATGATTCGCCCCACCCTATCAAAGGCATAAACAACAAAACACAGAAAAAATGAAACGTATCACCGCCGCCATCGCAGGCCTGGCGCTGGCTATAGCTCCCGCCATAGGTGCTAATGTCGAATTCCAAAACGAGAGCATCAACTACAAAGTGATGTTCAAATGGGGCATGGTCAATAAACAAGCCGGCCATGCAACCCTGACCATACGCAACAACGGTTCGCAATACCATACCCGACTTACGGCCGCATCCGAGAGCTGGGCAGATCATTTTTACAAAGTACGCGACACCCTCAACGGCATCATCGACTATACCAAGTTCCGCCCGATATTCTACGAGCGAATAGCGCACGAAGGCTCCGACCACAAGCACGACACCGTCAATTTCAGCTATGTAGGTGCACAGGTCAAAGGCAAATGCACCCGGCAAAAGCGCGACAAAAAAGGCAATATGGTTGTGGACGAAAGACGCGACTTAGGCGCTATGGGCACCACCGTGGATATGCTCACATCCTACTATTACATGCGCCAACTGCCTTATAATACGTGGAAGAAAGGGCATGTACTCACCATCAACATCTTCAGCGGTAAACGCAAGGAGCTACTGACCATCAAGTACGTCGGCGTCGAAACCATCAAGTACGACAAAAAGAAGTATCAATGTCATCACATCACGTTCATATTCACCAGTGACGGCCGCACCCGTACCAGCGATAATATGGACGCCTGGATTACGACAGACACCCGGCACATACCCATTAAGCTCGAAGGCAAACTGCCCGTGGGCAAGGTCCAGTGCTTCTACACGGGAGGATAACCCCCTCGCCGCACACAAACCGTCCAAGATATACAATGCGGCATCGGCCTCACAATATGGTCTGTGCCGCATTGTTCTTGGCTCTTGTCATCAATAAAGTAACCCGGTCTGAAAACTCCATTGCTCGTATTGTTTCCATTACTCCCATCATTCCCATTGCTCCCATCATTCCCATCACCACCCACATAAAAACAAAAAATCATCAACCATCTCGGTCGACGACTTTTGCATCTCTGACGGCTCTGTTTTGCCGTCTTCAATAATCCTTACTTAACCTTAAATATAATATTAACCCTAAAAACCTAAAAACTAATCTTTTTTACCCTAAATCGAAATTGCTACCTTTGCTTGTGCATTGGAAAGCAACGTATGATAAGTAGATAAATCTCTATGAAACTTTAGATGCCTGTAAAGGCTGGCCTTTTAGCCATTATTG
>CAVEDT010000050.1:0-2870 GCA_963614475.1 Roseburia faecis | reverse complement strand
CCATTATTGTGTTGCGAACTCTTTCGCAAGAATTACGATGCAAAATTACGCCCTCTGTCAAGCCCTTACAAGAAAATACAACAAAATAGAAGTGCATTTTTAGACTCATATAAAATATTAAGACTAATAATCAGCCAAATAGCTATATTCAAATTTAGACGAAATATAAGTGCTATATAGGGCTAATCCAATAAATAATTCGTATATTTGCAGCGTCAAATGTGCCTAAAATCGCAGACTTCAAGCTAAGCGCACATAGACACCACTCAAAAACAGCCAATAGACTCCGCAGCATGAACGCAAACGCCTCAAGACATCCGATGACAAAACGCGCATTCGCCCTATTCGCCGCAATCATCTGTTGCGTCATCGCATTTTGTGCCAAACCGGACATTCCAAATGTATTAAACAGACTGGACAAGTACGTAAAAGACTGGGAGCAATACGCCACACGCAACGACCGAGCGCTCAGGCAAATGGAAAAATCGCTATCCACGGCCTCGCCCAAACAACAAGTCGAAACATACGAGAACCTCGTTTGCGAATATCGCCATGTCAACGTCGATTCGGCCTTACGATGTATTGACGGAGGGCGCAAATTGGCTCGCGAAATGGGAGATTCGGTGTCCGTTCAGCGTTTTAATATCCTGGAGTACACGGTAATGCCTATCTACGGCCTTGTCAAGGACGCCATAGACCAATACGAGGGGCTGTCCGTGGCGAACGTATATCCGGCTAATAAAGAGCTGTATTTCAACGCCGGCGACCTTATATATAAATATGCAGCCGACTTTTACAGACGCCCGGAGAACAAGCAGTTGTACGCAGACAAATCGGATCAGAGTGTCGATTCGCTACTCAAATATATGGACAAAAAAGACCCTGAGTACCGCTTTCAGTTGCTGAACCGTGAATTTTCGCGCAGTTCTTCGACAAACACGCTCAAGGATATGGAAACACTTTTGCAGTCAATACCCTTTGAATCACACCTATACGCACGCACAGCGGCCATCATCGGACAGACTTACCTCAAGGATTCGTACCACATCGACGAAGGCATATATTACCTGGCATTATCAGCCATGAGCGATATAGCCACCGGCAATAGGGAAACAACATCGCTACACCGCCTGGGCAAGTTGCTGTATGACCGCAAAGACATCGCCCGCAGCTACGAATACTTGACGCTGTCATTGGCCATAGCCGTCCAATCGGGTAGCCGCCTACGCTCCATCGAGATTGCCGAGGCGCTTCCGCTGGTATTCGCCACCACTCAAGATATGGAGCGCAAAAGCACACGCAATATGACGATAGTTGTGATAGCACTCAGTATATTACTGATTGTCAGCGGAGCTCTGATGCTGTTCTTCGAGCGTAACCGCCGCCGACTGGCGCGAATGAAAGTCCGATTGCAAAACTCGGTAACGCTCAAAGATCAATACATACGTAAAATTCTATCCCTCTGCGGCGTATATCTTTCGGCATTGGAGGACTTCAACCGTATCGCAGGGCGCAAGATCAAGGCCGGACAGGTTGTGGACCTACTCAACATGATTGAGAGCGGAAAAATTATGCGTGACCAATTGCAGAACTTCTATGAGGTATTTGATTCAGCATTCTTGATGGTATATCCGGACTTTGTCAACGAGGTCAATAAACTTTTCGAAGATAATAAGCAAGTGGCCGTCCCGGAGGGCGAAAGACTGACGCCCGAACTGCGTATCCTCGCCTTTATGCGTCTGGGCCTGGATGACAGCAGCCAAATCAGCAAATTCCTCGGACTTTCGCTCAACACCATATATACATACCGCAACAAGATGAAAACCCGCGCACGCGATCGCGATTCATTTGAGCAGCATATTCGCAGTATCGGATCGATTGAATAAAAATATCCACTTATATTTTCGTGCATCAGGCATCCGCATATTATCCTAATAAACAACGACTTCGCTTTGTTACCCGATTTATACATTTATATTTTTTCGGGCTGCAAAAAACATACTTGACAAACGTCCTTCAATTAGCTACCTTTGCATGTATATAATTCAGGTTTAATATACAAGGTTAGATTTTTAGGATTTTTGTAGTATCAAGCCGGCTGTCTGTGAAGCCTTGCCGGCTTTAATTTTTCCGATAAAACCATCTTTATAGCCACTAAGAGCAGCCTGAGTTCTCGAAGCCTTTCGGGAAATTCTGACTTCTCTGAGTGCTCGGTATCTTCGATGTGTTCGGCGTCCTCTGAGAGCTCCGGATCTTATGAGTATTCAATCTCCTATGAGTATTCGGACTCCTCTGAGTACTCTGAACCTTCCGGACGTTCGAGATTGAAGGGTTTGAGCCACCGGAAATTTCCAAGCTCTCACAATATCCAATAGACAAAAAAGGGGCCCACCGTTTCCGGCAGGCCCCGACCCGTAATTGATAAATAGTAATTGAGTTCTATTATTCAGAAATTAACCTAAAAGGTCCGGGTCATAAAGTTTATGGCTTAAAAGCCGTATGATTTCGCTTGGATGAGTCAGCCTAAGTTATTCGGCGCTTACGACCCATGCGGTCTTACCGTCGATAGTGGTCTTTACGGCCTTGTAACCTTCGGGAAGCAGGCTGGGAGATCCTACTTCAGGCGACTTGGTGGGGTCGAATTCGAAGAATGTACCGCCCTTCACAACGATCTTGGCAGTACCATCGACGAAGTTTTTGTCATAGGCGTTGATGTTGTATCTCGAACCGTAGGACATACCGTTGTCGTATACCTCGAAAGTACCACCGTTGATTTCGATAGAACCGTTGAGAACGTACACTACGGTGTCATTACCTTTGAAGTTGCCGCCATTGATGACAACCTCACCGCCATTCTGTACATCGATAGC